>CAJZFF010000084.1 GCA_915069725.1 uncultured Actinomyces sp. | reverse complement strand
CCGCATCCGCAAGCAGGACGTGGAGGCCGCGGCCAAGGCAGCCGAGGAGGCCCGTGCCGCAGCCGCTGCTGCCGCCCCTGCTGCCCAGGCACCCGCTCCCGCCGCTGCGGACAAGCCGGCCTCGGCCAAGCCCGAGGTGGACACCACCCTGCGCGGCCGCACGGAGAAGATGAGCCGACTGCGTCAGGTCATCGCCGATCGCATGATCGACTCCCTGCAGACCTCCGCCCAGCTGACCACCGTCGTCGAGGTGGACGTGACTCGCGTGGCCGCTCTGCGGGCGCGCGCGAAGAACGACTTCCTGGCCAAGAACGGCACCAAGCTCACCTTCCTGCCCTTCTTCGTCCAGGCGGCCACGGAGGCCCTCAAGGCACACCCGAAGATCAACGCCTCGATCGAGGGCAAGAACGTCACCTACCACGATGTCGAGCACGTCGGCATCGCGGTGGACACGCCGCGCGGCCTGCTCGTGCCGGTGGTCAAGAACGCCGGGGACCTCAACATCCCCGGGCTGGCCAAGCGCATCAACGACCTGGCCGCCCGTACCCGGGACAACAAGGTCAACCCCGATGAGCTCAGCGGCTCGACCTTCACGATCACCAACACCGGCAGCGGTGGCGCCCTGTTCGACACCCCGATCATCAACCAGCCGGAGGTCGCGATCCTGGGTCTGGGCGCCATCCAGCGCCAGCCGCGCGTCATCAAGGACGCCGACGGCGGCGAGGTCATCGCCATCCGCTCGGTGTGCTACCTGGCCCTGTCCTACGACCACCGACTGGTGGACGGCGCGGACGCGGCCCGCTACCTCATGACGGTCAAGAAGCGCCTCGAGGAGGGCGACTTCGGCGGCGAGCTGGGTCTGTGAGCCTGCGCTCGGCCCGCTAGGCCGTCAACGGGGCCCCGCACCACCACGGTGCGGGGCCCCGTTCGTTGTATCCGGGCTATCGGGTCCTGTACTCGGGCACACGGCAAGCGCCGAGGTCCATTCCCGGCTCGCGGCTCGGCTCAGGAGTCCTCCGCCGCAGCCCGGGCGATACCGGCGAGCGTGTTCTCCAGCCCCAGACGAGTCCCGCGCCAGACGATCGGGTAGAGCAGCGCCCCCAGCCGCCCCCATGTGCGATGCGCCAGGACCAGACGGGCACGAGTGCCACCCGGCGCCTCAATCAGGTGCAGATCCTTCACGAAGGCCACCTCACCGTCGCGACGCCCTGAGACGACGGTGCACGACCAGGTAGTCCTCGTGTCCACGGCCGTCTCCAGCCGCCACCTCAGAAAGGCGGTTCGACGTCGTCCCTCCACCCTCTGCACGGCGCCGTCGGGAAGTACGTCAACCAGCTGCTGTCGGGGTATCCCCCACCACGTGAGCCGGTCCGGGTCCCTGAGCAGGGCGGCCAGCCGAGCCGCTGACGCTGAGATGAAGTGTTCCTGGCTCAGCTCCCGATCCAGGCCGTACCCACGGTACTCATCAGTCATCCGGTAGCGTCCCCGGGCCGGTTCCTCGTCGGCTGCTATCTCACTGAGCTCAGTGCGCAGGTAGTCGACGTCAACTCCGCAGTGGGCAAGAAGCCTGGCAACCGGGGACTGGAGTGAGACGGTGGATGAGGAGATGAGAGCTTGCAGGGCCTGTGCGCTGGTGATTAACGAGGTCCCCTTGTTGTCGATGAACTCGGCGGCAGTGTCTGAAAGAGGAATCTCTCCTCCCGCCTTCGTGGTCAGCTCTTCGGCTGAGATCGGCGCAAGCCTGAGCGTGTCGGGAAGGCTGATGCCCACGCGAGCAAGATCCGCATGAGTCATGTCGTCGACGGCGGCGCGCGCTCGCGCGAGAGTCACGCCGTGGGCAGCCAAGACGGCTGCAGCCGTCCCGCCTTGGGCGAGGAGACCGAGGAGCATGTGCTCCGGCTCGACCTCCTGGTGGCGAAGGCGCGCGGCTTCCGCGTGCATGGCTTCGAGCCAGGTCAGGTAGTGCGCAACAGCGGTCATCGTCATCTCCTTCGGGTCGGGGCCAAACCGGGCTGAACCCGCTTGGCGTACTTCTTGTGGACTGCCTGACGAGAGACTCCAAGACAGGAGGCGATCTCACTCCAACCCATGCCTACGCGCAGAGCGGCCTCGACCTGCGCAAGCTCAAGGCTGTCCGTCAGTCGTCGCAGAGCCGCCACGGCTCGTAGCCCGTCCTCGGGGCGAGTGGTGTCAGCAGCCTCGGTGGCTGCGGTGAGCGCATCCATACGAGCAACATAGGTTGACAGGATTACTTTGTCAACCTATGTTGCTATTCATCTTCGACAAGGACATTCAGTCCGGAGACCGAGCACCTTTCCGCTTCCGCCACACCCCTGCTACTACGCCGATTCCGACCCCCTCAGCCCCTGACAACCTCGGGCACCCCAGCAAGCCCGACGACGCCGCGAGCGAAGTCGATGCGATCCTCCGTGGAGCTGAACTCACCCGCTAAGGGGCCGTCGAGGAGCAGTGAGGCCAGGCCGTGCACGCCGGACCAGATGAGCACCTCCGCCTCGACCTGAGCACCATCGCCCATGACGGCCTTCGCCAGGCGGGCCAGCTCCCGACGCGCACGCTGACCGGCTTGCACCACCTCCGGGAAGCGCTCGGGATCGCAGACGTCGGGTCGGAACATCACCCGGAACACCCCGGGGTGACGTAGCGCGAACTCAACATAGGCGTTTCCCGAGGCCACAAGGACCGCATGCAGATCCGCACCCCCAAGCCCGTCGTGCGCCACAGCGAGCCTGTCCGCAAGCTCATCGAAGCCCTCACACACCAGGGCCGCCAGGATGGCCTCACGGTTTGCGAAGTAGTGGTAGGGCGCCTGGTGCGTACAACCGGCGCGGCGCGCGACCTCCCGCATGCTCAGGGCACTGGGGCCGGCTTCGTCGAGGAGCTCCCTGCTGGTTCGCAGCAGCTCGGAGCGCAGGTCCCGGCCGCCGCGGCGCCCTGAGGCGCCTGTCGTTTCAGAGGTCATGGAAGGAGTCTAGAACCAAACTACTAGACAGTGTCCAGTTGACTGCTATGCTGACTTGACGCTGTCTAGTTTTGGAGGGGTAAGGGATGTCCTACGACGTCATCGTGATCGGTTCGGGCATTGGAGGACTGACGACTGCCGGCCTGCTGGCACGCGCAGCCGGCGAGCGGGTTCTGGTCCTGGAGCGGCACACGGAACCGGGCGGACTGACGCACACCTTCCGGCGTGACGGCGCCTCCTGGGACGTGGGGGTGCACTACATCGGTCAGCTCGGCCCCGGAAGCCAGGGCCGCGCCTACTTCGACTACCTCTCTGGTGGTGAGCTGGAGTGGAACCGCATGCCCGACGCCTACGACAGGTTCGTCTACCCGGGCGTGGACCTGCGCGTCAGCAGCGATCCGCTTCAGTACGAGCGCGACCTGGTTGCCGCGTTCCCCCAGGAGGCCAGAGCCATTCACCGTTACTTCCAGGATGTTCGCCGGGTGACACGGTGGGTGGCGCTGGGCTTCGTCCAGGGGATGATCCCCCGACCTGCGGCCTCGCTGCTCAGGGCCGCCCAACGCCTGGGAGGCCGGAAGGCCACTCAGACGACGAAGGCGTATCTGGACACCCACTTCCGCTCCCCCCGGCTCAAGGCCGTCCTGGCCAGTCAGTGGGGGGACTACGGCCTGCCGCCGTCCCGATCGGCCTTTGCCGTGCACGCGATGATCGTCTCCCACTACCTCGAGGGCGCCTGGTTCCCCCGCGGTGGCAGCGCCCGGATCGCCCGCACCTTCGAGAAGGGCATCGAGCAGACCGGAGGCGCTGTGCGCGTCGCTCAAGAGGTCACCGAGATCCTCACTGAGAACGGAACGGCGGTCGGGGTCCGAGTCATGGACCACCGCGGCGCCCAGGTACGCGAACGCGTCTACCGCGCCCCGATCATCATCTCCGCCGTCGGCGCCTCCAACACCTTCAACCGCCTGTTGCCCACATTCGGTGAGATCGGGCGGCGCACCTGGCCCGCACGCCGCACGCTGGAGCACCTGGGTACAGGCACGTCCGCGGTCACCGTGTTCCTGCGCCTGCGTGATGACCCGCGCAGCATCGGCATCGATGGTGGAAACATCTGGGTCAACCGGGACCTCGATCACGAGGGTGCACAACGGTACGGCGAATCACTGCTCGAGGGGCATCCTCACGACGTCTTCGTCTCCTTCCCCTCTCTGAAGTCCGGCGAGTCCCCGCATACGGCCGAGCTCATCTCCTTCTGTGACGCACGAGCCTTCCGGCAGTGGGCCGAGCAGCCCCGAGAAGACCGCGGCCCCGAGTACTTCGCTCTCAAGGAGCGCATCGCCCGAGGCATGCTGGAGCTGGCTGAGAGCGCTGCTCCGGGGCTCGCCGAGCTCGTGGACTACGTGGAGACCTCCACTCCTTTGACCTACGAGCACTACACCGCTCATCCCGCCGGGGCCTTCTACGGACCTCCGGCCACTCCGCTGAGGTTCCGGTCCCGCCCCCTGGGGCCGCGCACAGCCGTTTCCGGCCTGTTCCTCTCCGGTCAGGACGCCGGGAGCGCCGGCATCATGGGAGCCATGATGGGCGGGGTCGCAGCCGCGTGCCAGGTCCTTGGGCCCCGCGGGTATCCCACCATCGCCTCCGCCCTGCGCGAGAGGCCCGAGGCTCCTGAGTCTCGCGCAGAGCACGCGCTGCCCGAGGGCAAGCACCTGGCCACCCTGGTCTCCAAACGGCGTCTGACTCCCAGCGTGTGGGAGGTGGAGCTGCAGCTGGACGGCAGGATCGGCCCGTGGGCGCCGGGGCAGTTCGCCCGTCTGCATGTGGGCGATGACGCATGGCGTGACTACTCGATCGCGGGGCTGGAGGACGATCGTCTTCGTCTGCTCATCTCCACCCGGACAGGCGGCCGAGGGTCCCAGTTCATCGAGAACGCGGACACGGGAGCGCAGACGGTGGTGGAGCTGCCCCTGGGCGGTTTCGGGATCGTCGACTCAGGCAGGCGCCGCCTGTTCATCGCCACCGGCACGGGGATCGCACCCATGCTGGCCATGTTCGCTCAGGCTCCCGGCCTGGAGCACGACATTCTGCTCTTCGGGTGCCGTCACCAGGAGGAGGACCTGACCACCAGGATCAGCTCCCCCATGCCCGGGACCGTTGTGCGCTGCCTGAGCCGCCAGGAGGCTCCGGAGGCGTTCCACGGACGAGTCACCCAGGCCCTCACCGCGCTCGCCCACGACCTCCAGCTCGATCCCGAGTGCACGGACGTCTACCTGTGCGGTTCGGCGGCAATGGTGGCAGACGCACGAGACGTGCTTGAGCGCGAGGGCTACACGTCGGTCCTGACCGAGCCCTACTGAGCCCCACACGGCCCGTATCCACCCCGAGTTCGCTCCGATCGTCGACCACGCCTGGCCTGCGGTGCCCCATAGAGGTCACTCCACGGCTCGAATGTCGGCCACGCGCCACGGCTCCGGGACGACGATGAGCACGACCTGGCGAGGCGCGAGGGCCGGAACCGTCCGCGTTCCCGCAGGCCCCGAACGCGTTGAGGCGCTTTGAGACAGCGTCACCCGGACCGCTCTCGCGCCGGTCCACTGCTCCTCCGCGTCGTCAGGCAGCCTCACCTCAGCGACCTGGCTGACGGAGGTGTGCAGCTCCTTGACCCCTTCGCCGGAGTCGGACAGCTCGGTGAGAACCTCAGTGTCGGCCTGCGCCGCGGGCGACCCCGGTACCGTCGTGGCAGCCAGAGCGACGGCATCGCCGGCCATGAGGGCCCGGTCTCGAGCCGCGGACAGTCCGACGACGACGCCGGCCACGTCGACGCCGCCGCTCCTGCCAGGAGCCTGCGTCGACGCCGTTGCGACTGAGCTCGCGGCGACTACGGGAGACGGGCTACCTGCAGGGAGGGCTCCGGCGCGGGCTGAGGTCAACGGCCGCGCCGATGCTGTCGGGCCGGCGGCCGCTCCGAGCGCCCACGCGGGCCTGTGCGCCACCAGGGCCTTGGCCGGTCCCCAGGCGGCCAGGCAGACGGCCACCAGCACCACTGCCGTAAGTCCCCAGGCGCGGGTGCGCGAGCGTCCTGATCCTCTCCTTCTCCCCCAGCGTATGGCCGCGGGCCCTCTCCCGGTGCGGCCGGCACTGCCGTGGTTCTTCCATGGCTCGTTCCTCCTCCTCGGCCGGCGGCTCGGTCGCGCTGTGGGCCTGAGCCTGGAGCCGACCGTGCGAGTCGGGGTGCGGGCCGCTGCTCGCAGAGAGCCGGCAGCCAGGCGGGCACCGTCGGGCAGCTCGATGGGTGAGGCGTTCCCCAGCTGAGGCGCTCGGGCGGTCAGGTCCCGGGCCGTGGGACGGTCGGCGGGGTCCTCGGCCAGAGCGTCGGTCAGGAGCCCCGCCAGACGCCGGTGGGCGGCGCCTCCCTGCCCCGAGCACTCGGTCAGCAGACGGGCAAGGGCGTAGACGTCGCAGGCCGCGGACGCCGGAGCACCGGCAAGGCGTTCCGGCGCGGCATACTCCTGCGTGCCCGTCTCCATGACGGAGCCCAGCAGGTCGACGAGGACCGGTTGCCCTTCCGTGGTCACCAGGACGTTGCCGGTCGATACGTCACCGTGGGCCGCACCGTGCTCATGCAGGTAGGCCAGTGCCGAGCCCAGAACGTCCAGGAGCGTGGCCAGGTAGGAGGCACTCAACCTTCCCCGTGCCCCCAGGACCACGTCGAGTCCCGCTCCTTCGACGAGGTCCATGATGACGCCCGCACGGTGCTCGGGCAGCGACACCACTTCCCGGACGGTCACCAGACCAGGGTGACGCAGCACGCGCAGATCGGCCAAGCGCCGCAGGACGGAGGCTCCAGCGCGTCCCTGGGGCAGGTCGACGACCCGGATCACCACATGGTGCCCCTGCGCATCCAGTCCACGACGAGGAGCACTGGGAGCGGTGGAGCGCCCCATGACCTCGCCAATGGTGTAGCCCTGCTGCGAGAGGGCGCCGAGTGCCGAGTCGGGAATGCTCGGCTCGGCGTCGGATGTCGGAAGCGAGGGAGGGCGAGCGGCGCCGGAGCGGCGAGGCCGACGTCGAGGCACG
>CAJZFF010000083.1 GCA_915069725.1 uncultured Actinomyces sp. | reverse complement strand
ACCCAGGTCGGCGGACAGCAGGCGGGTGGCTCCGGCGCCGGCCAGGGCCGCTGAGGCGGCCTCACCCAGGGGCTGGAGGGCCAGGGCGACGACGTCGCCGCCGGTCAGCTCCCGGGCGGCGGTGAGCAGCTCCAGGCTGGGGCCGGTGGGGGCGGCCTCGGTGGTCTCGAGGTCGACGAGGACGAGCAGAGGGGCATCGAGCATGGAAATCAGCTTCTTTCGCGAGTGGTAGGAGGCGGACGGGCGGCGCGACGGCGTCCAGCGCCCCTGCCGGGACGTGGGCGGGCGCTGCGGTCAGCCGTCAGACGAGCTTGTTCTCCACGAGCCAGGCGGCGAGCTCGCGGCCCGCCTCCCCGGCGTCGGTGCGGATGATGCCGGCCTCACGGGCGGGTCGGGCCTCGTCGTCGACGACGGCGACGGCCGGCTCGGCGACCTGGAGGCCGAGCTCGGAGGCGTCCCAGAAGTCGATGGGCTTCTTCTTCGCGGCGCGCATGGCGGCGAAGTTGGGGTAGCGGGGCTCGTTTGCCTGGTCGGTGACGCTGACGAGAGCGGGCAGCGGCGCACTGAGGACCTCGCGGACGGTGCCCACGGTGCGGGTGACGGTCACGGCGCCGCCGTCGACCTCGAGCCGGTTGGCCAGCGTCAGGGCCGGAAGGTGCAGGGCGGCGGCCAGGGCGCCGGGCAGCATGGAGGTCAAGGAGTCCAGGGAGGCCATTCCGGTGACGACCAGGTCGACCTCGCCGATACGTTCGATGGCGGCGGCCAGGACCCGGGCGGTGGTGACGACATCGGCGCCGGCCAGGTCGTCGTCGGCCACAACAACCCCGGAGTCGGCCCCCATCTGCAGGGCGCGACGCACCCCGTCCTCAGCATCCTCCGGTCCCATGGTCAGGGCGATGACCTCGCCGTCGGCCTCCTCGGCCAGACAGACAGCGGCCTCGACGGCGTTCTCGTCGAGCTCGTTGAGGACGTCCTCCTCACCGCGCACGAGCCGGCCGTCCTCAAGGCGACGCTCGGACTGCACGTCGGGAACGTGCTTGATGCAGACCACGATTCTCATGGGCTCAAGGTTGCCATAACAGCGGCATCTCGCCACTGAGCGCTCAGTCACCCTGACACGGCGTCAGGACAGGAATGAAGACGACGCGATGATGACGAGGCAGTCACGGCGGGTGGGTTGAACGCGACGGGGCGCACTCCCACGAGGGAGACCTCACGTCCCTTCAAGTGGTAGCAACCAGCGGCCGCCAGGACAATGGGCCCATGCCTTCGACGCCAGAGCCCGCTCCAGCACCGCGCGCCGACCTGCCCGCAGCTCCCGACCACGGGCTGGGCGTCGCTCTGAACGGAGACGGCGCGGACTTCGCGGTCCACGCCCCGCACGCCACGGCCGTGGACCTGTGCCTGCTGACCATGGATGCCGACGGCGCCGTGGTGGAGGAGACCCGGATCGGGATGCACGGGCCCTCGCGGGGCCTGTGGAGCGCGCACGTCCCCGGCGTCGGTGTCGGTCAGCGCTACGGCTACCGCGCCCACGGCCCCTGGAACCCGCACGAGGGTCTGCTCTACAACCCCCGCAAGCTGCTGCTGGACCCCTACGCCCGGGCCCTTGACGGCCATGTGGACCTGGGGCCGGCCGTCTACGCTCATGAGGTCACCGATGACCTGGTCCCTGCGGCCGAGCCGTGGAGGCCCTCGCGCCTGGACTCGGCCGGCAGCACCGCCGTGGGCGTGGTCACCGGTGACACCTTCCCGGTGGTTCCGGGCCCGCGTGTGCCCCGCGAGCGCGCCGTCATCTATGAGGCCCATGTCAAGGGCCTGACCTATCAGCTGCCCGGGGTGCCCGAGGAGCTGCGCGGCACCTACGCGGGGCTGGCCCACTCGGTGACGGTCGAGCACCTCAAGGCCCTGGGGATCACCACGATCGAGCTGCTGCCGATCCACGCCTCGGTGAGCGAGCCCTTCCTGACCAAGCGGGGCCTGAGCAACTACTGGGGCTACTCCACGCTGAGCTACTTCGCGCCCGAGCCCTCCTACGCCACGGCCGCGGCGCGTGCGGCCGGCCCGCAAGCGGTCCTGGACGAGGTGCGTGGCATGGTCTCCATGCTCCACGAGGCCGGCCTGGAGGTCGTGCTCGACGTCGTCTACAACCACACCTGCGAGGGCGGTGTCGACGGCCCCTCCTTGAGCCTGCGCGGCCTGGACAACCTGGACTACTACCTGCACGCCCCCTATCTGCCGGCGCAGTACATGGACGTCACCGGTACCGGCAACACGGTGGACTTCCGGGCCACAGGTGCGATCCGGCTGGTCCTGGACTCGCTGCGCTACTGGGTCACCGAGGTCGGCGTCGACGGCTTCCGCTTCGACCTGGCCACCACCCTGGGGCGCCACGCCGCGGAGTTCTCGCCACGTCACCCGCTGCTCACGGCGATCGCCACGGACCCGGTGCTCAGCACGGTCAAGCTCATCAGCGAGCCCTGGGACGTGGGGCCCGGCGGCTGGCGCACCGGTCAGTTCCCCGAGCCCTTCCAGGACTGGAACGACCACTTCCGCGACACCACGCGCTCCTTCTGGCTGCATGACGCCTCGGAGATCTCCAAGGGCCGTCTGGGCTCGGACCTGCGAGACCTGGCGACGCGCCTGTCGGGCAGTGCGGACCTGTTCAGCCACGGGGAGTTCCCCGGCGGTCGCGGCCCGCTGGGCTCGGTCAACTTCGTGGCCGCGCACGACGGCTTCACCCTGCGCGACCTGGTGGTCTACGACCACAAGCACAATCTGGCCAACAAGGAGGACAACCGGGACGGCAACTCCAACAACCGTTCCTGGAATCACGGTTTCGAGGGGGACGTCGTCGAGGGCATCAACGGTGGCCCGATCGAGGTGCTGCGCCGCCGGTCGATGCGCAACCTGCTGGCCACCGTGCTGCTGAGCGCCGGGACCCCGATGCTGGTGGCCGGCGACGAGATGGGACGCACCCAGCAGGGCAACAACAACTGCTACTGCCAGGACTCCGTGCTCTCCTGGGTGGACTGGAACCTGGAGGTCTGGCAGCGCGACCTGGTCGCCACGACGCGCTTCCTCATCCACCAGCGCCACAGCCACCCGGTGGTGCGCCCCTCGCGCTTCGCGACCGGGCAGGTCCTGGAAGGCGACGCGATCGCGGATCTGGCCTGGTACCGGGCGGATGCCGCACCGATGGACGGGGACTCCTGGCACGACCCGCACACTCGCGTCGTCCAGATGCTGCGCTCAGGCCACCCTTGGAACGACGACGACATGCTCGTGGTCATCAACGGCGCCCTGGACCAGGTCGATGTCGTCCTGCCCGAGGGACGCGGGACCGACTGGCACCTGGCCTGGGACTCGACCTGGGCGGTCCCCCAGCCTCACACCGCACCTTTCTCCCAGGCACGGCGCGTGAGCCGAAGCCCCCAGGACACCCAGGCCGACGTCATCATCGAGACGGACGGCTCCGGCGAGGTCAAGGAGGTCAGGACCACGGCCGCCGAACCCGAGGGCCACACCGCCGAGAGCCTCACGGACTGCCATCACGACCGGCCGGGCGACACGACGATGCTGGAGGCGCTGTCACTGCGGATCTACTTCTCCGGCGAACCGTTGGAGACCCTGTCCCCGGGCGCCGAGGCGCACTGAGCCGGCACCGAGGCACCCCAGCACCTGACGCGATCAGGGGCGGTGACGTCGTTTCCAGAGTCCCCTGGCTCACGCTCAACCCTACGGACGATAGTCACGCTCCACAGCGTCCACAGCCACACATATCGATGAGCACAACTCTGCGCTCACGCATTTCTTAGAGGTCGCGCCAGTCAACTGTGGAGGCGTCCTAGAGGTCTCCACCTTCATCGAAGTAGCGCTGCTCAGCCTCCGTCAGATCCATCATCGCAGGAGACTCGATAACAACATCAATGAACCTGCGAGTACCTCCGAGAACAATACTGACACGGGAGCGTAGATTCCACACGTTCAAGGTTCCGACAGCGCTCGACTCCGTACTGCTTTGACCGTACAGACTGTTGAGTGCATCAACACAGGCTTTATACTGTGAGCGAATAATGTGACCGATTTGAGGTTCGGCGTCACTGTAAAGCCGTGTAGTCAGATTGAAGTTAATTCTGGAAACAAGACTTGTGTCGGTGACGTCGTTGCCAATGTATCCGTCTTCTTCACCATTATTGACGGGTGTAGTGAAGATAGTTCCGTCATCCGGAGCAGGTAGCCAGCCGAATTGGTCTCGTAGGACGAAAGCCTCGTTGATGGTCATGGGCCATCTGTGCTCGGCGATGGTGCAGATGATCGCCACCCCCTCTTCGGGAGGATAGACGCGGAACTGCTTGCCTTTAATTGTCAAAATAGAATGATTCACCTTCAAACGTCTTCCGTCTATTGTTTGGAAACCTATCTTGCAGCGCTTGCTTAATTATTGAGGACTGATGGGATGGCTTCGTTAAGGTACCACAGCCAGAATGCGCGTCGAGCCTCGACATCAACATCTTCGACGCCCTGCCAATTTAGTCCACGCGCCATCGCAGCTGAACAGCAGTAACTTAGATCCAGAGAATCGGGAAGTAAGTCATCATCCTCTAGATCTCCATCCACTTCGACTTCATAATATGGATTTCGGTGACATGCAGAAATTACTGCGCTTGCTGCAGCGTCGGCAACAAATGTAGCCGGTTCTGTAGTGGCGTTAAGTTCATTCTCGAATAGGATGTCTTGAAGAAACTGGCTTGCTTGCTCTTGAGCTTGGACAGGGCCGACTTTCCCTTCGGTGACTGCATGTGCGAGTTGCAGCATGTTCTCGATCCCTGAGTTTTCAGGAAAAACTTGGTACCATACGTGCTGAACGCGATGCACGCACAACGAGTTGAGGTGAACTCGAGTTTGATACGACCATTCAGGGTTGTCGTCATCAATCATTGCCCTCCAAATTGATAGCCGTCTCGCTAGCGAAAGAACCCCCTTGGGGCTGCTTGCCACTTCAGTTCTGCCGGCATGTAATTGTCCACTAAGATCCTGGACGTTAATCATAAGACATCCTCCTTCTTAAGTTTTGACATTCAGTTCCAGTATTTTCCTGGGATCCGAGAGTTTGGTGGGACTTCTAATCCGTTCGGCATTTTGATTGAACCGTCAGGCCTAAATACCCATGTGCCATCTGGGTCGGTGACATACCAGGTTTTTCCGCTATGCTGAGAATAACTGCGAAACCATCCGGGGCAGTCATTACATAGTCGACCGGAAACGCCGATCCGAGACTCATGGGCAATATGTATTTCTTGGCGTTCTGCGTGCGACGCCAAAGCTCGGCCTTTGACTCCATGATCTCGGCACCCCATTGATCGCCGAGGATATCCCATCTCGTCAGTTACTCTTAGTACTTTTTGGTCGTTAGGTGAATGAAACCCAATGGGCCTGTCGGAGGACCATCCACTGAGCGTTCTTTCGTGATCTGATGCCAACTTCTTGTTTTTGTACTATTTTTGAGCGTTGAGTGGTCTGGCTGTTGTCGATGCCCGTGTGTGTACTGCTTGTGATTCTGCGACGCGTTGGGCTTCGGTTGTGGCTGCTGCTTGTTCGGTGGCTTG
Organism: uncultured Actinomyces sp.; assembly: GCA_915069725.1. Taxonomy (GTDB): domain Bacteria; phylum Actinomycetota; class Actinomycetes; order Actinomycetales; family Actinomycetaceae; genus Actinomyces. The sequence goes on along the minus strand of CAJZFF010000083.1, from coordinate 1,544 downwards.
GGCTGCTTTCTTGCCTCCTTGTCTCAGGGCGGTGCGGGTGGCGGCCATGTCCCTGGCGGTGGTGCGGGCGATGGTGTGTGCGCCGGCTCCGAAAACTGAACCTGGGATGAAGGTCAGAGCGAAGTCGAACAGGTCCCAGGCTAGCTGGCCTGCGGTGACGTTGCTGAGGTATGAGGAGGTCGCCGCCGCAGGGTTGTGGATGAAGGAGGCCAGGCCGTGGCCGTGGGCCGCGGCCCAGGTCAGGACTCCGACGGCTCCCATAGCCAGAGCGAAGGTGGAACCAGCTGACATCAGCAGCATCACACCCAGCGCCGTGACCAGGAGCTGGCCTGTCGGCCCCAGGGAGTCCCACCACGTCGCCAGCTCGTCGAGCAGGCCGGCGAAGAACCCAGAGTCACTGCCGCCGAACAGCAGCGACGAGCCAATGTCCTGAGCAACCAGCGACCCGCACCAGACGCACCATGGCCACATGGTTAAGGACGTGGTGACGACCCCGATCGCAAGGACCTGCTCGGGTAATTCCCGCCGTCCATCACTAGCATGCTCACTGAGAACCGAAAAAGATTCGAGAACACATCGACTGAGAGTCGCCTAAGAGGTGGCACAGCCTCCGACAACGTCACGCCAGTAAGGCATGGATGCGCCTTAGAGCTCTCCACCCTCATCGAAGTAACGCTGCTCAGCCTCAGTCAGATCCAACATCGCAGGAGACTCAATAACAACATCAATGAACCTGCGGGTGCCTCCGAGTGTGATGCTGACGCGGGAAGGCAGATTCCACGTGTTCAACACGCCGACAGTGCTCGACTCAGTAATGCCTTGACCGTACAGACTGTTGAGCGCGTCAACATAGGCCCTATACTGTGAGCGAATAATGCGATCGACCTGAGGTTCTGCATCACTGTAAAGTCGGGTAGTCAGATTGAAGTTAATTTCAGAAGCGATAGACCGATCGTTAGGATCCAGGCCAATGTTTCCATCTTCTTCGCCGCCACTGACTGCGGTGACGAAAAAGCGTCCATCGTCCGGTGCTGGCTTCCAGCCGAATTGGTCTCGGAGTGCGAATGCCTCGTTGATGGTCATGGGCCATCTGTGCTCAACTATGGTGCGAATGATAGTGACCACCTGTCCAATCAGAACGGGCGCTGAACCGTTGACATCCCATGGATAAATTAGCACCATTATGCCGAGTCACTTTCTTAGAATCCCTCGGCCTACATTAATTCCCCTCGCCGCCGATAATCACCTAACCCCTAAGAACGGCCGGAATAGCTTCATCAAGATACCAAAGCCAGAACGCACGCCGAGCCTCAACGTTTACTTCATTGGCTGGACGCCAGTTCATACCGCCAGCGACTGCACATGAGCATGCGTAGCTGCAGTCCAGCGAGTCGGGCAGAAGGTCATCATCGTCTTCTAAACTTTCGTCAATATCTGCATATGGGTCTCGATAGCAGGCAGATATAACAAGCTGTTGAGCTGCGTCAGCAACCATGATGGCGCTTTCGTTCGCGGGATTGGTAGCTGCTCGATCAAAACTCTGA
>CAJZFF010000082.1 GCA_915069725.1 uncultured Actinomyces sp. | reverse complement strand
GGCGGTGACCTGGGCCATGGAGTTGCTCCTAACGGGGAGGGAGCCGGCGGCGACGGCGGAGCACCCGCGCCTGTGCGCCGATGCGAGACCGGCCGGCGGCTGATGACGGCTTCACACTACCCGACTTCGGCGGCCAGTGGCGCTGTACGGATGCACGATGACGCACGAATGGCATATCACAACGATCCGTCCGTTGCGCACCGACGAGTGGGGCGCACGACGGACGGACTACGAGACGCAGCAGCGAACCGGCGGGTGTCCTCGTCCTCAGCCGTGCGTCGAGGTGTCGAACAGGAGATTGACCTGCCTGTTGTACTCCGTCAGTGTCGAGGCGGGGACCCGGTTGGCCCATATGTCCTCCATCCCCGGCTTCATGATCGCCTTGACGTCGGCCCCGAAGTAGGTCAGCGGGAAGAAGAAGGTCGTGCCGTTCTTCACGTGATCCGTGAAGGGGGCGGTGGGCAGCCCGGTCTCCTCGAAAACCGTGATGGCCTTACCGGTCGAAGCGGTGATCGCTGGGAAGACGATCCCGTAGGAGGCGACGATGTCCTGCGCCTCCCGAGTGCCCAGGAATGCTACCCACTTGGCGGCTCCCTCGATGTTCTTCGACTGCTTGACAACCGAGTCCCCAGCCCGTTGTACAGCGACTGGCTGGTCCCGTTGGGCCCCACGGGCGTGGGAACGATGCCGACGTTGACATCGAGTTTGGCGAAGGTGGTGAACATCCACGCTCCGTGAACGGCCATCGCGACTTTCCCGGAACCCATCTGGATATCCGTGCTCGTGGCGTCCGAGAAATCTCCGTTAGGATTCATGAATCCTTTGTCGACGAGCCCGAAGTACCAGTCCATAGTGCTCTGAAAGCCAGGGCCGTCGTAGCGGTAGTGCGCCCCCCATGTCTCCTTGTCCGTGTAGTACCAGTCACCGGTTGAGGCGGTGAATGGGCTCCACTGGGTCTGCCCGTCGGCGTCTCCGGAGTTCTGAATGCCGATTCCGTAAATCGCGATGCGCTCCGAGTTGAACCCGGGCTCGTCGCCGCGCACGCCGTTGACGTCGACGGTCAATCGAGCCAACGCCTTCTCGAAGGTGCCGCCGTCGTCCGGATTCCATTCCAGGCCGGCCATATCCTCCTGTGACAGGCCGGCGGAGGGCGCCATGTCCTTGTTGTAGAAGATCGCCTCGGTGTCCCAATCCTTGGGGCAGCCGTACTGATGCCCGTCCTCACCCTTCCACAACTCGAGCAGGCCCTCCTGGAAGGCGGAGACATCGACATCGGCCCAAGCGGCCTGTTCCTCCAGGGGCAGGAGGACGTCGAGGTCGACGAGCTGGGCGAACTTCTGAATGTGATCGGCGAAGGCGTCGGGACCGGTGCCGGCGATGAAGCCGGCGGTCAGCTTGGTCCAGTAGTCGTTCCAACCGGCCTGGGTGATGTTGACGGTGATGCCGGTCTTCTCCTTAGTCCCACATCCAGTATTCGACGGAGGTCGGGATAGACGAGTCCTCATCATCGTTGGAAGAGCTGCAGGCGCTCAGGGCGAGGGTCGCCGCTGAAGAGCTCAACGAGGTGAGGGCGCCGCGGCGAGTGAGCATGACGTCGTTGAGCATGTCTTGATCCTCATTTGATTCCTGTGAAACCGATGGAGTTGACGATGCGCTTGGCGAAGGCCGCGAACAGAAGCAGCATCGGCAAGGCGGCCACGAGGGTGGCGCTCATGAGACCGGACCAGTCAGTGCCGGTGGTGGGCGCCTGGGATTTGAAAACGGCGACGGCACGGCGAGTACTCGCGAGGAGTCCGTGTATGACACGAGCAGGGGCCAGAAGTAGTCGTTCCAAGCGGTGATGTACGTAATGATGCCCAGCGTCGTAATGGGCGCCTTCGCCATGGGCAGGACGAGCTGAAGGAAGACACGGACCTTCGAGGCGCCGTCGAGCAGCGCCGCCTCCTCGAGCTCTCGTGGGATGTTCATGAAGAACTGCTTGAGGAAGAACACCGCGAAGGGCGTCATGAACATGGTCGGCAGCGCCACCCCGAGGAAGGTGTCGATGAGGTGGAGCTGCTTGACCAGCACGAAGTTGGGCAGGAGCGTGAAGATCGAGGGGACCATGAGGGCGCCCAGGAACACGGCGAAGACCGTGTCGCGTCCCCTCCAGCGCAGGCGGGAGAAGGAGTAGGCGGCCATCGCGGAGAAGAACACCTGCCCCACGGTGACCAGTGTGGAGATGATGACCGAGTTGCGCAGGTAGAGCCAGAAGTTGATGGCTGCGCCGCTGCCACCGTCGGCCAGCGCCTCCTCGGTGGACTGCATGCCGAAGACGCGGGCGAAGCCGCGCAGGTTGATGTCCACCGGCAGCAGGCTGGTGGGGTGGGCGGTGATGCCCGCGTTGGAGGACAGCGCCGTGCGCAGGACCCAGTAGAAGGGCAGAAGCGTGAACAGCATGATGAGGATCATCGCCGCCCAGGCCAGTGCCTTGCCGACGGTGAGCCGGCGACCCGGGGCCTTGGAGGACGCCGCAGCGGCCGCCTTGGGGGACTGCGCGGAGGAAACGGATGCGGTTGTCGTGGTCATGGCTGGTCCTCCTTCAGTCCAGGTCCGTCTCGCCGGCACGGGTCATGCGGTACTGCAGGATCGTGATCGCCGCCAGGACGAGCAACAGCCCCACCGCCATGGCGGAGGCGTATCCGAACTGGAAGCGCCCGAAGGCCATGTCGTAGATGTAGTACTGCAGCACGCGGGTGGCGTTGACCGGGCCGCCCTGGGTGGCCACCGAGACGGTGTCGAAGACCTGGAAGGAACCGATCATCGTCATGATGAGCACCAGAGCCAGGATGGGACGCAACAGCGGGACGGTGATCCGCCAGAACATCCGCCACTCGCTGGCGCCGTCCATCTTGCCCGCCTCATAGACCGTGTTCGGGATCGACTGCAGACCCGCGAAGATGAGCAGGGCCGTGTAGCCCACGTGCCGCCACACGTTGATGATGGCGATGGTGGGGATGGCCATCGACGAGGAGAAGAAGTCGACGGCTGAGCCCGTCAGGGACTCCAGGAGCTGGTTGGTGATGCCCAGCGTGTTGTCCAGGATCCACAGCCACAGCATGGCGGCGACCACGTTGGAGACCAGGTAGGGCGTCAGCACGATGGAACGCACGAAGGTGGACTGGGTCAGGCGCTGCATGAGGACGGCGATGAGGAGCGCCAGGATCGTCTGCAGACCGATGTTGATGACCACGTACTCCACGGTGACGACGACGGCGTTCCAGAAGGTGTCGTCCTGGACCATGCGCTTGTAGTTGTCCAGGCCGGTGAACTCCTCGGGGGTCAGGAGGTTGTACTCGGTGAAGGACAGCCAGATGCCTCGGATGAGGGGCCAGATGTAGAAGGCGACGAGGCCGATCGTCGCCGGGAGGATGAAGGTGAGGCCGAGCTTGAGGTCGGAGCGTGGCTTGCGTTGCCGACGCGATGGTCGTGCGACCGGGGTCGAGGTTGACATCGGGTCTCCAAATCGACGGTGATGAGGGAAAACGGGTCGAAGACGGATGGGTGGGGTAGGGACGGGTGGAGGAAGGCAGGACGGACCGGCGACTCGGAGGGGCGCCGAGTCCTCAGTCGACGGCGCTTACGCGCAGCAGGACGAGGTGGTCGGGGTGCAGCACCGGCAGCGCCAGCCCTGTGGTGGTCAGGTAGGAGCCCGGCAGGGTCACGCCCTCGGCCATCCAGCTCGCCGCCAGGCGCAGCTCGGGGTAGGCCGGCGCCGCCAGGCGCACGTGGTACCGGCGCGAGGGGTCCAGGCCGGGAAGTGGGCGCGGCGCCGTGGGCCAGGCCAGGAGCTGGCCCAGCGAGGCGATCTCGAACAGGGCGTCGGAGCCGTCAGAGGCGACGACCCCCTCAATGCGCAGCACGTCGTCGTCGGGCAGGTCCGCATGGACCGTTACCCCCGAGTGCAGCAGGCCGCGCAGCTCCTTGTGCAGCGCGATGATGGAGGCCAGGCGCTCGCGGATGGCGTCATCGGCCTCGGTGAGGTCCCACTCCACACCCATATGGCCCCACAGGGCGGTACCGGCCCGGAAGTCGAGATCGAGGTCGCGCAAGGTGGTGTGGGCCCGTCCCGAGCCGACGTGGGTTCCCACCATCTCGGGAGGAAGCAGCAGCGTGGTGCCGCGCTGGATGTTCTGGCGGTCATGGGCATCGATGCAGTCCGAGGCCCACACCCGTTGAGTGCGCTCCATGATCCCCAGATCGATGCGGCCGCCGCCGCCGGCGCAGGACTCGATCTCCAGGGAGGGGAAGCGTTCATGGAGCGCATCCAGGAGACGGTAGACGGCCAGGGTCTGGTCGTGGACGGCGGCCGCCCCCGGGCGCCCCGCGGTGGGGTCGGAGACCTCATGCCCCGTGGCCAGCAGAGGGGAGTTGTGGTCCCACTTGAGGTAGGCGATGCCAAGGCGCTCCACGAGGGTGGAGATGGCATCGAACAAGTAGTCCCAGGCGCCGGGAGCGGACAGGTCCAGGACCCGCTGGTGGCGGTGCTCGGGCGCTCCACCGGCGCCGTCGGACAGGATCCACTCAGGGTGGGTGCGGGCCAGCTCGGAGTCGACGTTGACCATCTCCGGCTCGAACCACAGGCCGAACTCCATGTCCAGGGCGTGGACGTGCTCCACGAGCGGTTCGAGGCCGTCGGGCCAGGCCTCGGGGGAGACCTGCCAGTCGCCCAGTCCTGAGGTGTCGTTGCGGCGGGATCCGAACCAGCCGTCGTCCAGGACGTAACGCTCGATACCGACCTGGGCGGCGGCGTCGGCCAGGGCCTTGAGCTTGTCCAGGTCGTGGTCGAAGTAGACGGCCTCCCAGGTGTTGAGCAGCACCGGGCGGGGGCGACTGGGGTGGGACGGGCGCGAGCGCAGCCAGGCGTGGCTGCGGTGGGCCAGGGCGTCCAGGCCCTCGCCCCAGGAGAAGACCGTCCACGGAGAGGTGTAGGTCTGACCGGGGGCCAGCGAGACCTCGCCCGGCAGGAGCAGCTCTCCGGCTCCCAGGAGCTTGCGGCCCGAGGCCGGGTTCATCGCCAGGTGGCGGACGTTGCCGGACCATGCCGCGTGAACGCCGTGGACGCGCCCGCTGCGCCATCCGAAGCCGGTGGGGCCGGCGGCCAGCCAGGTGACGGCGTCGTGCCCCGGGCGTCCCTCCCAGGACTCGCGAAGGCGAGTGCCCGGGGTGAAGGGGGTGCGCACGAGCCGACGCTCCTGGACATGGTGTCCGGTGGTGTCCAGCAGCTCGTCGGCGCTGTCGGGCAGCGGCAGTACCGGCGTGAGCTCGCCGACGACGAGGTCGGCTCCCTGCTCGCCGTCGGACTCGGGGCGGTCATTGCGGACCCAGGCGCGTAGACGTACCAGGCCGCAGGGTTCCAGGCGCAGCTCAGTGCCCAGGGTCAGCGCGTGGGCGGTGTCGGTTCCGCTGGAGCGCACAACGAGGGCGGTCCCGGCTGGGGTGTCCTCGGAGCCCTCCTCGTGGGTGAAGGTGGTGGGGTGGGGCGAGAAGGCCGAGCCGTCGGTGCGTGAGAGCGCCACGGCGGGACGTGAGTTCCAGCCCAGGTGGGCCAGGGGCAGGATCGGCAGGTCGTTGGTGATCCAGGCGGTGTTGGTGCCCAAGGACGTCTGCGCGGCCAGGGCCGCGTCGGACAGGTCGTCACCGCTGACGTCACCCAGGTCAGGGCCCCAGTGGCGCACCACTGGGAAACGGTCGTCGGGCAGGTCGAGGACCATGGAGGTGTCGGCGCATCGCAGATGGAGGGTCATCATCGTCCTTCCAGGGGAGGGGGAGGAACCGGGAGCGATTCCTTGTAAGATGAAAATAATTGACAATGCTAGATTTTGCAAGGGTTTGCTCTACAGTGTCGGTACGACGTGGATGGCGGTGAACGTCGTCCCAGGTCACAGGCCGTGCGGCCCCAGTGGCAGCTGACGACGATGGGATTGGGGATCGACGATGGGCGGTGGACGCAGCCTCGGCGCCAGGGCGCTGCTCGCCCTGATCTCCGCCGGTCCCATGAGTCGCGGCGACCTCGCCGAGCGCCTAGGGCTGTCCGCGGCGACGACGACACGCACGGTGCGCCCCCTCATCGAGGCGGGACTCATCGAGGAGCAGCCGCCGGTGGAGGTGGCCGGGCCGGGACGACCCACCCGCCTGCTGGCCGTCGTCCCGAGCAGTGCCACCGTTGCGGGCATCAAGCTCACAGATGACCGCCTCTACGCCGTCCTGACCGACCCTCTGGGCGAGGTCCTCATCAGTGACTCTCGGCCGTTGACCGACACCGATGCCGGCTCCGTGACCGCCCTCATCGCCTCGGTGGTGGCGCAGCTGGCCGAGCGCAGCGGGCGGCGGCCCGACGCCATCGGAATCTCCCTGGGGGCGGCCGTCGTCGGGAGACGGACTGTGGTGGTGGCCAGCTTCCTGGGGTGGCGCAACGTACCTCTGGCCGCCATGGTCACCGAGGCCACCGGGCTGCCCTGCGTCGCGGCCAATGACGTGCGCGCCTTCGCCTACGCCGAGGCGTGGTTCGGGGCCGGTCGTGGGAAGGACCCCTTCGCCTTGGTCACCCTCGGCGCCGGGATGGGCTGCGGGATCGTGGTGGACGGTGAGATCGTCTCCGGTGCGCAGGGGGCGGCCGGCAGCGTCGGGCACCTGCCGGTGGATCCCTCGGGATCCCCCTGCGAGATCGGGCACCCCGGGTGCGCTCGAGCCCTCGCCTCGACCCCCGGGATCCTGCGGGCGGCCGCCGAGCGCCTGGGGTGTGAGGTCGGCGAACTGAGCCTCGATCTGCTCCTGAGTCCCGACATGCGTCGCCACAACGGCGTCGACGACGTCCTACGGCGCGCGGTGCTGGCGATCGGAAGGGTCGTAGGGACTCTCATCGCCTACGTCGATCCCGAGCTCGTCGTCGTCTCCGGGGAGGGGGTCGCCGTGGTGGAGACCTACCGCGAGATCTTTGATGAGGAGGTGGGCGACCTGCGGCACTGGGCGGCGGCGCCCGTGCCCGTCCTGCTGCGTCCCTTCGAGTTCGACGAGTGGGCGCGAGGGGCGGCCGCTCTGGCCCTGGATCAGTGGACGGTGGTCGCAGGCGGCCGGTGAAGGCGGCTCTTGGCCGGGCACGGCACTGTGACAGGAACCATGTATAGGAAATAGGTCCTAGCGAGATCCTGGAATAAGGGTGCCCTTAGATTGTGCCCATGAGTCGTCGCACCACCATTGCCCTGTCGACCGCCGGCCTCCTGGCCGCCGGAGCCGCCCTCGCACTGGCCGTACGTC
>CAJZFF010000081.1 GCA_915069725.1 uncultured Actinomyces sp. | reverse complement strand
CCCCGCCCCGGCCGCGCAGATGACGGCACCGGGGCCGTCGGCGCCGAGCATCGCCAGGATCTCCTCACCGCTGAGGTCGGCCCGCCAGCCGGGGATGGACTCCAGCTTGTCCAAGGTGCCGCCGGTGTGCCCGAGCCCGCGTCCGGACAGCTGGGGGACGCTCACTCCGAAGACGGCCACGAGCGGCGCCAGCGGCAGGGTGATCTTGTCCCCCACTCCCCCGGTGGAGTGCTTGTCCGCCGTGGGGCGGGGCAGGCCGGAGAAGTCCATGCGCTCCCCGGAGGCGATCATGGCGTCGGTCCAGCGGGCGATCTCGGCCCGGCTCATGCCGCGCAGGTAGATGGCCATGGCCAGGGCGCTCATCTGCTCCTCGGCGACGGCGCCGCGGGTGTAGGCATCCACGACCCAGTCGATCTGGGCGTCGGTCAGGGTGGCGCCGTCGCGCTTGGCGGCGATGACGTCGACGGCGTCGAAGGGCTCGACGGCGGGCGTGGCGGGGACGGTCATGGGGCTCTCCTCCATCTGTGGCTGCTGGTCAGCCGGTCCTCAGCTCTGCTGGCCGACGACGCGTTCGACGTCGTCGGCGCAGAAGCGGTCGGGCAGGACCTCGTCGATGCTCATCATCCCCGAGGGCATGGCCAGCACCATACCGTCGGCGGCGTGCTCGCTCAGGAGCTGGCGGCAGCGCCCGCACGGCGCTAAGGCCCGGCCGTGGGCGTCCACGCAGGCGAAGGCGACCAGGCGCCCTCCCCCGGTGCGGGTGAGCTCGGAGACGAGGCCGCACTCGGCACACAGGGTGACGCCGTAGCCGGCGTTCTCCACGTTGCATCCCGAGACGAGTCGGCCGTCGTCGACCAGGGCGGCGGCGCCGACCTTGAAGCGGGAGTATGGGGCGTAGGCGTGGGTCATGGCCTCCACGGCAAGCTCGTGCAGGGCCCGCCAGTGGGCGTCGGTCAGATCGGTGGGTGCGATGCTGCTCACGGGTAGGGCACCCCCTCGGCGGCCGGCGCACGCACCTTGCCCACGAATCCGGCCACCGCCAGGATCGTGACGATGTAGGGGATCATGGAGATGATGTCCGGTGAGACCGAGCTGCCGATGACCGGCAGGGTCTGGGCCACGGAGGTGGCGAAGCCGAAGAGCAGGGCCGCCCCCAGGGAGCCCAGGGGCCGCCAGGCGCCCAGGATCATGGCGGCCAGGGCGATGTAGCCGTTGCCGGCGGTCATGTCGTTCTCGAAGGACAGGCCCGAGCCGACGGTGAAGAAGGCCCCGCCCAGTCCCGCGAGCGCCCCGGCCAGGGCCAGGTTGGCCACGCGGGTGCGCATGACGTTGATGCCGACGGTGTCGGCGGCCTTGGGGTGCTCACCGCAGGCCCGCAGCCTCAGCCCCCACCGGGAGCGGAAGAGCATGACGGACAGGACCGCCACGGCCGCGTACATGAGGTAGACGAGGATCGTCTGGCGGAAGAGGACCGGCCCGATGATCGGGATCCGGGACAGCAGCGGCACCGCCAGGGTCGGCAGGCGCAGGGCCCGGTTGAGGCTGGGGCTGGAGGACAGGAAGGTGGAGAACAGGAAGCCGGTGAGCCCGGAGACCAGGACGTTGAGGACGACGCCGACGACGATCTGATTGACCCGGTAGCGCAGGCCGAACAGGGCCAGCAGGAGGGCCACGAGGACTCCGGCCACGGGCGCGGCCAGGATCCCCACCCAGGGGTTGGAGCAGGCCGAGGCGACGACGGCCCCCAGGAAGGCCCCGCCCAGGAGCTGGCCCTCGATGGCGATGTTGATGGTGCCCGAGCGCTCCCCGATGATCCCGGCGAGCGAGCCGTAGACGAGGGGGACGCTCAGTCCCAGCGCGGAGGACAGGATGGTCACCAGGGGGATGACGCCGCGGCTTCCGGCCCCGGCCCAGGCCAGGAAGGCCAGGACGAATCCGATGCCGATGAGGACGGCGGCCCAGGTGGGGATCCTGCTGCGGCGCCGGGAGCGGTCGAAGGCGATGGCGGTGGCCGCCGCGACGATCCCGGCGGTGGTGAGGATGACCAGGCGTGCGTTGAGCTCGGGGGCCCCGAGCCGGAAGAGGTCGGAGGAGGCGGTCAGGTCGAAGGTCGTCGAGCCGCGGGCCCCCAGAGCCATGAACCCCTGCAGCAGGAGCACGACGACGCCGGTGATCGGGATCTTCAGATCCATGGGCGCCGCCGTCGCGGGCACGGAGGCATCCGGTGCGGTCGCGGCGTGAGAATCGACGGAAGCGGTTGATGCGCTCATGGCTCAGGCCTCCTTCGCGGCGGGAGCGGCCGGGGCTGCGGCCGGCACTGAAGCGGGGGACGGATCGGTACCGCCGAGGGGGGCACGACGCTCCGGGAGCCGGAAGATGGCCCGGATCAGGGGTGGCGCGGCGATGAACAGCACGATCGTGGACTGCAGGACCAGGACGATCTTGATGTGGGTGCCCGGTGCGGCCTGCATGGCGGTGCCCCGGCGCGCAGTGCCCCGAAGAGCAGACCGGCCAGCACGGTCCCCAGGGGGCGGGAGCGTCCCAGGAGCGCCACCGTGATGGCGTCGAAGCCGATGGTGCCCACAACGGACTCGTCCATGCTCTTCTGGGTGCCCAGGACCGGTGCGGTGGCGGCCAGCCCGCACAGGGCGCCGGAGATCATCATGACCAGGCTCGTCACCCAGGGCACGCTCATGCCGGCGGTGCGGGCGGCGTCGGCGTTGAGGCCGGTGGCCCGCAGCTGGAAGCCGAGGCGGGATCGCTCCATGAGCCACCACACGGCCACGGCGACCAGCAGGGCCAGGAGGAAACCGGCGTGGAGGCGGAAGGAGTCACCGGCCAGTGAGGGGTACTGGGCGGCATCCGCCACGGTCAGGGACTTGCGGTTGCCGGTCTCCCCCTCCCCGTTGAAGGCCTTGAGGCTGAGCACCTGGGACAGCAGGTGGGCGGCGATGGAGTTGAGCATGATCGTCACGATCACCTCGTTGGCGCCGGTGCGGGCCTTGAGGACGCCGGCGATGCCGCCCCACACCAGTCCTCCCAGCCCCGCCCCGACGACGGCCAGCAGCAGGTGGGCCACCGGGGGCAGGTTCCAGGCGATGCCCGCGTAGCAGGCCGTGATCGCCCCGAGGATCATCTGCCCCTGGCCGCCGATGTTGAACAGGCCGGCGCGGAAGGCCACCGCCATGCCGAGCCCGGCAATGATGAGCGGGGTGGCGTTGGTCAGGGTGTCGGTGATGGGGCGGATCATGCGCACGCCCGTGGTGGCGCGCCAGTCGAAGACGGCACCGCGCAGCAGGGAGCTGTAGGCCTCGCTCAGGGTGGAGGCGGTGGCGTGGAGGAAGTCGCCGGGGCGGTTGAGCAGGTAGGTGGCGGTGTAGCGCACCTCGGAGTCGGCCGCGAGGATGAGGATCGAGCTGAGGATCAGGGCGGTCAGGACCGCGAGCAGCCCGACGACGGCCGGTGAGGAGGCGACCTGCCGCAGCAGGGCGGCCTGGCCGCTCGGGCCGTGCTTGGTCTGCTCCTCGGGGTGGTCCTCGGACGGGGGCGTCGGGGTCGCTTCGATGCTGGAGCCGGTCGTGGAAGTGCTCATCGTGTCTGCTCCTGAGGGTCGAGGGCCTGCTCGGCGGGGGTACCGGCCATCATGAGGCCCAGGGCGTCGCGGGCGGTGTCGGCCGGGACGGTGCCGACGATCCGTCCGCGGTACATGACGGCGATCCGGTCGGCCAGGGCGTAGATCTCGTCGAGCTCGGAGGAGATGATGAGGACGGCGGTGCCGGTGTCCCGCTCGGCGACGATGCGCTGGTGGACGAACTCGATGGAGCCCACGTCCAGGCCGCGGGTGGGCTGGGAGGCGACGAGGACCTTGAGGGGCCGGGAGAGCTCGCGGGCGAGGATGGCCTTCTGCTGGTTGCCTCCCGAGAGGGTGGAGATGGCGTCGTCGACGTCGGTGACGCGCACGTCGAACTCCTCGCGCATCCGGTGGGCGGCGTGGCGCACGCGCGTCGGGGACAGTGACGGGCCCCGCCCCAGGGAGGGGTCGTCGTAGCGGTCCAGGACCATGTTCTCGGCGACGGAGAGCTCGGCGACCATGCCGTCGGTGGTGCGGTCCTCGGGCACGAAACCGAGTCCTGCTCGCAGGCGTCGGCGCACCCCGTGGCGGGTGACATCCTGGCCGTCGAAGGCGATGGAGCCGGTGGTGGGCGGACGCAGCCCGAGGATGACCTCGCTCAGCTCGGTCTGCCCGTTGCCCTGGACGCCCGCGATGGCGAGGATCTCGCCGGCGCGCACGTGCAGGTCGATGTCCTCAAGCAGGGCGGTGCCATCCTCGATGAGGCTGATGCCCTCCAGGGCGAGTCCGTCGTCCCCGGGGTCGGCCGGGGGCTTGTCGACGGTCAAGGAGACGTCGTGGCCGACCATGAGACCGGCGAGCTCGGCGGCCGAGGCAGTGGGCTCAGCGGTGCCGACGACGCGGCCGCGGCGGATGACGGTGATGGTGTCGGCGACCTCGCGGATCTCGCGCAGCTTGTGGGTGATGAAGACGATGGAGGTGCCCGAGGCCTTGAGCTCGCGCATGATGGTGATGAGCTCGTCGGTCTCCTGCGGGGTGAGCACGGCGGTGGGCTCGTCGAGGATGAGGACCTTGGCGTCTCTGGCCAGGGCCTTGATGATCTCCACGCGCTGCTGGACGCCCACGGGCAGGTCCTCGATGAGGGCGTGGGGGTCGACGTCGAAGCCGAAGCGGCGGGAGATCTCGGTGACCTTGGCGGCGGCGGCACCGGTGTTGATGAGCCCCAGCGACCCGACCGGCTCGTAGCCCAGGGCGACGGACTCGGCCACGGTGAAGACGGGCACGAGCATGAAGTGCTGGTGGACCATGCCGATGCCGGCGGCCACGGCGTCGCCCGGACCGGAGAAGGTGACGGGCTCGTCGTCGATGAGGATCTCTCCGGCGTCGGGCTGGTGGAGGCCGTAGAGGACGTTCATGAGCGTGGACTTGCCCGCGCCGTTCTCGCCCAGGAGGGCGTGGATCTGGCCGGGTTCGACGGTTACGTCGATGTGGTCGTTGGCCACGAGCGGCCCGAAGGCCTTCGTGATCCCGCGCAGCTCAAGCTTCACAACAGGCTCGCTTCCGGGTGGCGGTGGAGGCTCGGGGCGCCGGCCCCGGCCGGGCGGTCAGGAGGGGTCGTAGGGGGTGGAGACGTCGAGGGACCCGTCGATGATCTGGCCTCGCAGTTCCTCGAGCCTGGCCTTGACCGGCGCCGGCACCCGGGAGTCGAAGTCGTGGAAGGGTGCGGCGGCCACCCCGTTGTTCTTGAGGGTTCCGATGTAGGGCTCGGAGGAGAATCTGCCCTCGGAGGCGTTCTTGACGGTGTCGAAGACCGAGTTGCCGATCTCCTTGACCACGGAGGTCATGATGATGCTGCCGTCACCGGAGGAGGTGTAGCCGTCGGAGTCGACCCAGATGACGGCGTTGGTACCCCCGGCGTCGTTCTTCTGGCGCACGGAGGACAGCGTGCCCTGGCCGACGGGGCCGGCCACCGGCATGATGATGTCCGCTCCCTGGGAGATGAACTGCTCGGTGATGGCCTGGCCCTTGGCGGCGTCGGTGAAGTTGCCGACGAAGGAGCCGCCCTTTCCGGTGGTGGTGTCCCAGCCCTTGACCTGGACCGAGGCACCGGTGTCCTTGTTGTAGCGGGCCACGCCTTTGGCGAAGCCGTCCATGAAGATCTGGACGGTGGGCAGGGGCTTGCCGCCGTAGGTGCCCACGACCCCGGTGCGGGAGGTGCCGGCGGCGGCGTACCCGGCCAGGTAGGCGGCCTCGGCCGTCTTGAACAGCAGCGGCTTGGTGTTGGGCAGGGCGGCGGGCTTGCCGTCGGCGCCGATGAAGGAGGCGTCGATGAGGGCGAACTGGATGTCAGGGTTGGCCTTGGCCGACTCGGTCAGGTCGGCGGCGATGTTGAAGCCGACGCCGATGACGAGCTTGCAGTTCTGCTGGATGAGCGCGTAGATGTTGGTGGCGTAGTCGGCCGAGTTCTCCGACTGCACGGCGATGGTCTTGACCCCCAGCTCCTTGCCGGCCCGGTCCAGGCCCTTCTTGCCGGACTCGTTGAAGGAGTGGTCGTCGAATCCGCCCTCGTCGGAGAGCATGCAGGCGGTGAAGTTCTTGGCTCCCTCCAGGTTGCGGGTGGGCCGCTGGGCCGGTGGCGTCCCGCAGGCGGCCAGGGCCAGGGCCACAGCCGCGCCGAGCGTCATCGCGGAGCAGGCCTTCTTCATGGAAACCTCCGTGGTTCTCCCGTGCGACGGGGGACACATTCGAATGTCAAGGATAGGCGAGAACCCCTCATTCTCACACCACCCTTTCCTCCGGGATGAGCTCGCGATCGTCGTGGTTTCGATGAGGGACCCGGCGCCGGAGGACTGTCTTGTTCCGGCACCGGGCCCCTCAAGACTCAGCGGTTCCAGCGGTCCCAGCGACTTCGACGGCTGCTGCGCCCGCGGTGCAGTGGTCCGGCTAGAGCAGGTCCTCGCGGCCGGCCGCCTTGAGGGCGTCGACGACGCTCTTGACGTCCTGGGCGTGCTCGGGGGTGGTGACCAGGAGGGCGTCGGGCGTATCGACGACGACGGTGCCCGGCACTCCCAGGAGCACGACCGTGCGTCCGGACGTGGAGGCGATGAGGGCGCCGTCGGAGTCAACGGCCTGAATCTCTGCGCCAGGGGCCGCGAGCGCCGCGCCGTCGACGTCATCGAGGACGCCGGCCCCTGCCGCCGTCCCCTCCGTGCGCGGCGGGACGAGGTCGGTCAGGGCGTCGAATCCGCCGACGTCGTTCCAGCCCATGGAGACCGGCACGGTGGCCACTCCCCCGGCTGCGGCCACCGGCTCGGCGATGGCGTGGTCGATGGCGATCTTCTCCAGGGCCGGCCAGCGCTCGGCCAGGACCTCCTCGCGCTCGGGGGTGTCCCAGACGGCGGCGATGGCCTCGATGCCCTGGGCCAGCTGGGGCCTGAGCTCGGCGAGGTGGTCCAGGAGGACGCCGGCGCGGACCACGAACATGCCGGCGTTCCAGCGGTAGTCGCCGGTGGCCAGGTAGGCGGCAGCGGTGTCGGCGTCGGGCTTCTCGGTGAAGCCCAGGACCCGGCGTCCGTCGGGGGCTCCGGGCACGTCGGTGGGGTCCCCGGCGTGGATGTATCCGAAGGCGGTCGAGGGGCCGGTGGCCTCGATCCCGATGGTGACCACCCAGCCCTGCTCAGCCAGGCGGGCGGCCTGGCGGACGGCGTCGGCGAAGGCGGCCCGGTCGGCCACGGTGTGGTCGGCGGCGAAGGAGCCGACGACGGCGTCTCGCCCGTGGCGGTGGGCGACGACG
>CAJZFF010000080.1 GCA_915069725.1 uncultured Actinomyces sp. | reverse complement strand
CCGACGGCTACATGTCCCGCATCCGCGGCTCCCAGGTCGCCATGGTCTTCCAGGACCCGCTCAGCGCCCTGACCCCCGTGTACACGGTCGGCGCCCAGATCGTCGAGGCCCTGCGGATCCACCAGCCCGAGATGAGCGAGGCGGACGCCCACAAGCGCGCCGTCGAGTTGCTCGACCTGGTGGGCATCCCCAACCCGCAGGTGCGTGCCAAGGCCTACCCCCACGAGTTCTCCGGCGGCATGCGCCAGCGGGCCGTCATCGCCATCGCGATCGCCAACGACCCCGATCTCATCATCGCCGACGAGCCCACCACGGCTCTCGACGTCACCATCCAGGCCCAGATCCTCGACGTGCTGCGCACCGCCCAGAAGGAGACCGGTGCCGGCGTCATCATGATTACCCACGACCTGGGGGTCGTGGCCGGCATGGCGGACCGGGTGGCCGTCATGTACGCGGGGCGCATCGTGGAGACCGGCGACGTCGACGACATCTTCTACCGCTCGCGCATGCCCTACACGATCGGCCTGCTCGGCTCCCTGCCCCGTCTGGACGCGCGCAAGGACTCGGCTCTGGCCACCCTGGAGGGCAACCCGCCCTCCCTGCTCGAGCTGCCCCGAGGGTGCCCCTTCATCCCCCGCTGCCCCATGGCCCAGGCCGAGTGCGCCCAGGGCGAGCCGCAGCTCGCCCTCGTGGAGCGCGACGGGACCGACGGCCAGGAGGCCGGCTCCGGCTCCCAGTACTCGGCCTGCCACCGCCGCGACGAGATCGAGCGGGACCAGCTCGACTACTCCCACATCTACCCCGTGCCGGCTCTCAAGACTCCCGAGACCATGAGCCTGCCGCACGCCGAGCGCCCCGAGGTCCTGCGCGTCACCGACCTCGTCAAGGAGTTCCCCCTCATGAAGGGCGCCGTCTTCAAAAGACGCGTGGGCACCGTCCACGCCGTCGACGGCGTCTCCTTCGACGTCCGCCGGGGCGAGACCCTGGCCCTGGTCGGCGAGTCCGGATGCGGCAAGACCACCACCCTCATGGAGGTCCTCTCCCTCCAGGGGCCCCAGGAGGGCACGATCGTGGTCCTGGGCAAGGACACGGCCGACCTGGGGCGGGCCCAGCGCCGCCAGGTGCGCCGCGACCTGCAGATCGTCTTCCAGGACCCCATGGCCTCTCTGGACCCGCGCCTGCCGATCTTCGACATCATCGCCGAGCCGCTGCGGGCCAACGGGTGGAAGAAGGCCGATATCGGGCCGCGCATCGAGGAGCTCATGGAGCTCGTCGGGCTCGAGCCCAGTCACGCCAACCGCTACCCGCGCAACTTCTCCGGCGGGCAGCGTCAGCGCATCGGCATTGCCCGCGCCCTGGCCCTCGAACCCAGCCTCCTGGTCCTCGACGAGCCGGTCTCCGCCCTGGACGTGTCCATCCAGGCCGGCGTCATCAACCTGCTCGACGAGCTGCGCGCCACCATGGGCCTGAGCTACCTCTTCGTGGCCCACGACCTGTCAGTGGTGCGCCACATCGCCGACCGCGTCGCTGTCATGTACCTGGGGCGGATCGTGGAGATCGGCGACGTCGACACCATCTTCGAGGCCCCGGCCCACCCCTACACCCAGGCCCTGCTCTCGGCGATCCCCATCCCGGACCCGGCCAAGGAGCGCAGCCGCAGCCGCATCGTCCTGGAGGGCGACATGCCCAGCCCCGCCAACCCGCCCTCGGGTTGCCGCTTCCGCACCCGCTGCCCGAAGTTCGCCTCAGGACTCACCGACGACGAGCGCTCGGCCTGCCTGGGAGCCATGCCGGAGTTCCGCTCCCAGGGCGAGGACCACGACGTCGCCTGCTACTACCCCGAGCGCACCGCGGTCTTCTGAGGTCCCTCGCCCCGAGTCCTCCCATCGCACTGTCCACCGATCCAGTCCACCGATCCTGCCCACCACCGCGCGCCGACGACGGCGCCCTTAGTGAACGGAGATTCCCATGAAGCTCAACCGTCGCATGTTCCTCGCCACGACGGCCTCCGCGGCCGTCCTGACCGCCTTGGCGGCCTGCGCCAAGAACGGCTCCGGCTCCTCGGGCTCCACCGCCGGCGTGCCCACCGCCGCCCCCGACGAGCTCCAGGACGGGGGCACGCTGCGCTTCGGCATCGCCACGGCGCCGGCGAACTGGAACGCCGCGACCGTGGACGGCAACGTCGTCGACGTGCGCCTGGTCATGAAGTTCGTCGCCCCCTACGTCGTTGACTGGGCCGAGGACGGCAAGGCGACGCCGAACCCCGACTTCCTCACCAAGCTCGAGGCAGCGGAGGTCAGTGGCAAGACCGTGGTCACCGTGGCCGTCAACGAGAAGGCCACCTGGGGCAACGGACGCAAGTGGGACTCCGAGGACATCAAGGTGTTCTTCGACCACGTCAAGGACTCCAGCTACTCCTGGGCCTCCGTCGAGGGAATCGACAAGGTCGAGAAGGTCGAGATCGTGGACAAGCAGACCGCCAAGGTCACCTTCAACTCGATCTACCCCGACTGGTCCAATGCCCTGGCCGGCATCACCCCCAGGGAGCTCATGGCCGACGCCAAGACCTTCAACGAGTCGATGGCCGGCGCCACCAAGTTCAACAACGACTACTTCGCCGGCCCCTTCAAGATCAAGAGCTACGACGAGTCCAAGCAGGTCATCACCCTGGAGCGCAACGACAAGTGGTGGGGCGCCACCCCCAAGCTCGAGACCGTCACCCTGCACGTCCTGGACGACTCGGCCATGGGACAGGCCTTCGCCAACAAGGAGATCGACGTCCTGGACTACATCTTCTCCGCCGACGTCTACCAGCAGGCCAGCGGCCGTGACGACGCCGAGGTCCGCCAGAACACCGGCCTGCAGTGGCGCCACATCATGTTCAACGCCTCCTCCGGGCCCCTGGCGGACAAGGCCGTGCGCCAGGCCATCACCCGGGCCTGCGACCGCGAGGCCATTGCGGCCTCCGACCTGGCGGGCCTGCCCGTGGACGCCAAGAAGACCCTCATGGGCAACCGCTTCTTCCTGCCCGTCCAGGAGGGCTACCAGGACAACTCCACCAGCTGGGGACACGACGTCGAGGCCGCCAAGAAGCTGCTCGACGGCGCCGGCTGGGTGGCCGGATCCGACGGCGTGCGCGCCAAGGACGGCACGAAGCTCGAGCTGGTGATGACCATCCCCTCCAACGCCCCGGTGGCCACCAACGAGGCCAACCTCCTTCAAAAGCAGCTGGGCGAGATCGGCATCAAGCTCAGTGTCTCCACGGTCGAGATCGACAAGTACTTCCCGGAGTACCTCAACAAGAAGAACTACGCGCTGACGGCCTTCACCACCGAGAACACCCAGTACCCCCTGGCCAACGTGGGCCAGTACTACGCCTCGACCAGCCAGTCGAACTACACCGGACTGTCCGTCCCCGAGGTCGACGAGTACGTCGCCAAGATCGGCTCGACCCCCGATGGCGCCGAGCGCAACAAGCTCGCCAACGATCTCGACAAGATTCTGTGGGAGAACGTCTTCAACATCCCGATCTACCAGCGCATGCAGCTGACCGCCGTGCCCAAGACGCTGCGCAACTTCGGCGCCCAGGGGCTGGCCTCCTTCCGGCCCGAGAGCATCGGCTACGTCAAGAGCTGAGCCGGTGCCCTCAGCCGGAGCGGATGACGACGGACGCGAGTCGGTGCGGCATGATGCGCCCGTGCAAGAAGACGTGCCCACCACCGTGACCACCACTGTGCCCCCGGTCATGCCGACCGTCGTCATCCGCTCCCTGCCGGCCCGCCTGGGCACCGTCCTCATCGGCCTGGCCGCGGCGGGGATGTCCCTGACGATCGGCCTGGCCGACGGCGCCGCCCACGGGCTGCGCACCCTGGCCTGGGCGGGGCTGCTCACCTTTCTCACCTGGCTGCTGTGGTGGGCCCCGCAGATCACCCTGGCCCCGCGGGCCCTCACCATCCGCAACGCCTGGCGCACTCACGTGCTGGGCTGGGACGAGGTCGAGATGTGCCGCACCCGTTGGGGGCTGTCGGTCGTCACCCGTGACGACGTCGAGGTGCGGGCCTCGGCCGCTCCCCGCCGCGGCGGTATGGCCGAGTCCTTCCGGCGCCGCCAGGAGCTGCGCGAGCAGCAGGAGCGGCGCGACGGCCTGCGGGACACCGAGCCGGCCCCGGCGGTGCGCCCGGACTACCTGGTGGGGGAGGGGACTCACCGCACCAACCTCGACACCGGTGACGCCGGGGCGCTCATTGAGGCCTACGCCGAGCAGGTGCGCAGTCGTGCCGGTCAGGCCGCCGACGAGACGGCACCAGGCACGGCGACCGGCGTGACCAGCAGCCTCAACCGTCCGGTCGTCGTCGCCGCAGTACTGCTCGCCGTCGCGCTCGCGGCCGTGACCGTGCTGCTGTGAAGTGACCTACCACTGCTCTGATGGACGGCGGGACGGACGGACACGCACGGGGATTACAGCGGGAGGGGTAGTCGAATGAAGCTGATGGCGGAGGACTACGTCGTTGAGTTTCTTGTGTCGCGAGGCCTGTATGTTCTGGCGAACTCGGCAGTTCCAGTACTGCTGGCGATAGCTGTCGCATCGGAGGGTTACAGCGCCTCCGGTGTCGGGCTGGTTCTCGGCGTGGGGGCGCTGCCGGGCATCCTGGGTGCGTTGCTGGCTCCGCAGATGCTGGTCCACGTCAGCCCCAAGACCATGTTCGGCGGTGCGGCAGCTGCATGGATCGTCATCTGTAGCGGGATCGCGATGCTCAGTCATACCGGCTCGGTTGGCCTCGGCGTGTACGTCACTGTGTCATTCACCTTGGAATTTGTCGCATCGATCATGTATCCAACGATGGGGTCCTATGTCGCTGACCTCGTGCGGCCGGATCTGCTGGATCGGATGAATTCTGCCAGGGCAGTCGTCGCCGGCCTGTGCGCGGTCGCCGGCCCTGGAGCTATTGCGCTGGTGCAGTCATGGCGAGGTGTTTCAGATGCTTGGTGGCTGGTCTCCCTACTGATGCTCGTGTGCCTGCTCTCCCAGAGCCGCCTGCCGAAGGGGCGCAGAACGGGTGGTGCGGATCGCGTGGCCGCGCTGAAGCGGGGACTGCAGGCCGCTGCACGTTCCCGAGGTGTTCTCGTTGTACTGGTCGCCTCCGGGGTGTGGCACTTTACTGTGTGGGGAAGTTACATCACGCTATTCCCCGTCGTGCTGCGCGATGAGTATCAGGCGTTATGGTTCATCGGTGTCAGCGAGTCCTTGTTTGCGGTCGGTGGAATCGTGGGGTCCTTGGTTCGTCTGCCATCCCGCTTGTCGCGCCCAGCGCTGTGCCTGGTTGCGCTTCTCAGCTTCGTTCCGGTTCCGGTCAGTGTGGTGCTCGGTGCGCCTCTTTGGCTGGTCGCGGTGTCCCTCTTTGCATCAAGTGTCGTGATTGCGTCGACGAGTGTGGCTTGGGAGACGTTTCTTCAGTCTCGAGTCGAGCGTGACGCACTGCCTTCTGTGTTCGCGTTGGACTACCTCGCCGGGGATGGCGTCGCGCCGCTTGGCTATGTGGCTGTTCCTGCCCTTGCGGTGTGGCTGGGGCAGGATGCGGGTGTACTGATGACCGCTGGGGTATGCGTCGTGGTGCTGCTCGGGTGCCTGTGGGCGTATGCCGTTTCTACGGAGGTGGAGGACGTCGAATCGGCTGCGGAGTGATCGGCAGCAGGTGGCTCGCAGTTCCGCAAGGCGGTTGATGCTGCCGGTGCCTGAATGGTCGAGGTGAGGGGCGGCACATGCCGGGTGTTGGCCCGGCCA
The DNA here is from genome assembly GCA_915069725.1 of uncultured Actinomyces sp. Taxonomy (GTDB): domain Bacteria; phylum Actinomycetota; class Actinomycetes; order Actinomycetales; family Actinomycetaceae; genus Actinomyces. The sequence goes on along the minus strand of CAJZFF010000080.1, from coordinate 1,615 downwards.
TGGCAGGTCGCGACCGGCGTCCTCTAGTCTTTCCCTGTTTCGTGCCCTGTGGTCGGTGCCTGAGCGGTGCCTGACCCGCGGCGTCCTCCCACCGGAAGAAGTGCCCCCTATGAGCGTGCGCCAGGATCTGCGCAACGTCGCCATTGTCGCCCACGTCGACCACGGCAAGACCACTCTTGTCGACGCCATGCTCTGGGAGGCGGGGGCCTTCGGGGCCCGGGCCACCGAGGAGACCACCGGCGAGCGCGTCATGGACTCCGGCGAGCTGGAGCGCGAGAAGGGCATCACGATCCTCGCCAAGAACACGGCGGTCCACTACTCGGGTCCCTCGGCCGCGGCCGCCGGCTGCCCCGAGGGCATCGTCATCAACGTCATCGACACCCCCGGTCACGCCGACTTCGGCGGTGAGGTCGAGCGCGGGCTGTCCATGGTCGACGGCGTCGTCCTCCTCGTCGACGCCTCAGAGGGGCCCCTACCCCAGACCCGCTTCGTGCTGCGCAAGGCCCTGGCCGCGAACCTGCCGGTCATCCTCGTGGTCAACAAGGTGGACCGCCCCGACTCCCGGCTCGACGAGGTCGTCGCCGAGTCCACCGACCTGCTGCTGTCCCTGGCCAGCGACCTGGCCGACGAGCACCCCGACATCGACCTCGACGCAGTCCTGGACGTGCCCGTCATCTACGCCTCCGCCAAGGCCCGCCGCGCCGACACCGAGGCCCCGGCCGACGGCGAGCTGCCGGCCAGTGAGAACCTCGAGCCGCTCTTCCGCACCATCATCGAGCGGATCCCCGGCCCCTCCTACGAGGAGGGCGCCCCCCTGCAGGCCCACGTCACCAACCTGGACGCCTCCCCCTTCCTGGGTCGCTTGGCGCTGCTGCGCATCCACAACGGCACCCTGCGCAAGGGGCAGACGGTGGCCTGGGCCCGCCACGACGGCTCCCTGTCCTCCGCCCGCGTCTCCGAGCTCCTCGTCACCGAGGGCCTGGACCGCAAGCCCGCTGAGGAGGCGCACGCCGGTGACATCGTCGCCGTCGCCGGGATCGAGGACATCACCATCGGCGAGTCCCTCGTGGACCCCGAGGACCCCCGCCCCCTCCCGCTCATCACCGTGGACGACCCGGCCATCGCCATGACCATCGGCATCAACACCTCCCCGATGGCCGGGCGCACCAAGGGCGCCAAGGTCACCGCCCGCCAGGTCAAGGACCGCCTGGATCGCGAGCTCATCGGCAACGTGTCCCTGCGGGTCCTGCCCACCACCCGGCCCGACGCCTGGGAGGTCCAGGGGCGCGGGGAGCTGGCGCTGGCGATCCTCGTGGAGCAGATGCGCCGCGAGGGCTTCGAGCTGACCGTCGGCAAGCCGCAGGTCGTCACCCGCACCATCGACGGCAAGCGCCACGAGCCCATCGAGCGTATGACCATCGACGTTCCCGAGGAGTACCTGGGCGCCGTCACCCAGCTCATGGCCGCCCGCAAGGGCCAGATGGAGACCATGACCAACCACGGCACCGGCTGGATCCGCATGGAGTTCCTCGTGCCGGCCCGCGGCCTCATCGGCTTCCGCACCCAGTTCCTCACCGAGACCCGCGGCACCGGCATCGCCTCCTCCATCGCTGAG
>CAJZFF010000079.1 GCA_915069725.1 uncultured Actinomyces sp. | reverse complement strand
TGCGGCTCCGATGCGCCTTTAATGTCAGCACCATGGACACCAGCGACCTGCCAGGCCTCTTCCCTCCGCGCATCGTCGCTGACAGGACAGTCAACATGCCCCCGGCGCTCAGTTGTCGAGCCAGAGTGCGTCCTCGACGCCGACACGGCGCACAGCAGACGCCGATTAGCCAGCAACGGCAGTAAGGAACGGGGGTTCCCACCGGCGAACCGGTGGGAACCCCCGTCAGAGCCCTTCGCAGGGAAGGGTCTCAGCCGCGATCAGGCCTTCTTGGCCTCATCGATGCGCGCACGGAACTTGGCGAGCTGCTCCTTGATGGCCTCGGGCAGCTTGTCACCGAACTGCTTGTAGTACTCCTCGGTGTCGTCCATCTCGGCGGCCCAGGCCTCGGGGTCGATGTCGTACATCTTGGCCCACTCCTCCTCGCCCAGGTCGAGGCCCTCGAGGTTGAAGTCCTCGAACTTGGGGTAGCGGCCGGTGACGCCGTCGACGGCCTCAACCTCGCCGGAGGCGCGGCGCACGATCCAGTCGAGCACGCGGGAGTTGTCGCCGTAGCCGGGCCAGATGAACTTGCCGTTCTCGTCCTTGCGGAACCAGTTGACCTGGTAGACCTTGGGGAACTTGTCGCCCAGCTTCTCCTGCATCTCCAGCCAGTGCGACCAGTAGTCGGCCATGTGGTAGCCGCAGAAGGGCAGCATGGCCATGGGGTCGTGGCGCAGGGAGCCGACCTTGGCGTCCAGGGCGGCGGCGGTGACCTCGGAGGCCACGGCGGAGCCGATGAACACGCCGTGGGCGTTCTCGTACTGCTCGGCGACCAGCGGCACGTTGGTGGCGCGGCGACCGCCGAAGAGGATGGCGTCGATGGCCACGCCCTCGGGAGCCTCCCAGTCGGGGCAGATGATCGGGCACTGCGAGGCCGGGGTGGTGAAGCGGCTGTTGGGGTGGGCGGCCTTCTTGCCCTCGGCGGCGTCGGCCGGGGTGAAGTCGTTGCCCTGCCAGTCGATGAGGTGCTCCGGCATCGGGGCGTCGATGCCCTCCCACCACACGTCACCGTCGTCGGTCAGGGCGACGTTGGTGAAGATGGTGTTGGCCTTCATGGTGTCCATGGCCATCGGGTTGGTGTCGTAGGAGGTGCCGGGGGCGACGCCGAAGAAGCCGGCCTCGGGGTTGATGGCGCGCAGGCGGCCGTCGGGGCCGGGGCGCATCCAGGCGATGTCGTCACCGACGGTCTCGACCTTGTAGCCCGGGATGGTGGGCTGGAGCATGGCGAGGTTGGTCTTGCCGCAGGCGCTCGGGAAGGCGGCGGTGACGTGGTACTGCTTGCCGCTCTTCTCGTCGGTCAGGCGCAGGATGAGCATGTGCTCGGCCATCCAGCCGTCGCGACGGGCCATCGTCGAGGCGATGCGCAGCGCGTAGCACTTCTTGCCCAGCAGGGCGTTGCCGCCGTAGCCGGAGCCGAAGGACCAGATCTCGTTGGTCTCCGGGAAGTGGGTGATGTACTTCTCGTCGTTGCAGGGCCAGGTGGTGTCCTTCTCGTGCTCGGCCAGCGGGGCGCCGACGGAGTGGACGGCCGGGACCCAGGGACGTCCCTCAGCGATGAGGTCCATGGCGGCCGCACCCATACGGGTCATGATCCGCATGTTGACCACCACGTAGGGGGAGTCGGTCAGCTCGATGCCGAGCTGGGAGATGGGGCCGCCCAGGGGGCCCATGGAGAAGGGGATCACGTAGAGGGTCCGGCCGCGCATGGCGCCGTCGAACTTCTCGTGGAGGATCTTCTTCATCTCGGCCGGGTCGTACCAGTTGTTGGTCGGGCCGGCGTCCTCCTCCTTCTCGGAGCAGATGAAGGTCCTGGACTCCACACGGGCGACGTCGCTGGGCAGGGAGCGCGCGAGGAAGGAGTTGGGGCGCTTGTCGGGGTTGAGGCGCGTGAACACGCCGGACTCCACCATCTCAGTGGTGATGCGGTCCCACTCCTCCTGTGAACCATCCGCGAAGTAGACGTTCTCGGGCTTGGCCAGCTCGGCGATACGCGTGACGAATTCGATGACATCCTCAGGGGCGTTAGCCGGCGCTGCGGCGCGAACGTCCTGCTCAGACACAGTCATGCGAGTCCCTTCCTTGGGTATGTTGATCCGGTGAGCGCGCCGTTACCGGTTCGCTCGGTCGAGAGCAATCCTCCCCCACCGGGCGCCCCAGGTCACATCGCCGAAGGTCCCAACTGGACGCCTCTCCCCGCCCAGACCGACATGCGATAGGCCACATTTGGGAGGATGGCGGCTTTTACCGCCTTTGAAACGGCATCGTTCCGCCCTCAGTGAAGGTCCAGTGCGAGCGTGTAGCGTGCCCGCATGTCCGTCGCGCCGTCCTCCGCGTCCAGTCACACGAGCCCCGTCTCGCACACCCCGTCCCGCCCGCCGGCACTCCGGGCGCTTCGACCGGCCGTCGTGGCGACCGCCGCCTGCCTGGCACTGTCGGCCTGCACCGCCCACATGGACATGACCATCAGCTCCCAGGGCAGCTACGACGTCGCCCTGGAGATGCGCGATACCAGCGGAACCGTCTTCCCGAAGGGAAAGGCCCCCGACTGCTCGACCTACTCCGACCCCACCGCCCTGGGCGTGCCCGCGGGCACCACGGTCAAGGCCACCCCGATCACCGGCGACGACGGAATCGGCTGCCAGGTCAGCATCAGCGGGGTCAAGGTCCCCCAGGCCTCACAGGCCGAGCCGAACACGATCGTCGTGCGCGACGGCGATGTCTACAAGGTGACGATCCAGCCCTTCCCCTCCGACCCCTCCCAGGACGCCAACGGGGCCGCAGGCGCGCAGGGCAGCGCATCTCAGGCCCCTGCCGCACCGTCGGCCGACTCGGATGGCCCAGGCGGAGCCCAACCGAGCAGCACGTCCTTCAAGGGCCTGGTCGACACCAAGGTCTCCGTCACCTTTCCCGGCGCGGTGACGCAGTCAGGCGGGGGGAAGGTGTCGGGCACCACGGTCACCTGGGACGACCCGGACACGGTGGCCAAGGGCGTGAGCGCCTCGGGCTACGCCCAGGACTCGCGGGGGGTGTCATGGTGGACTCGTTCCCGCATCTGGCTGACCGCGGGGCTGGCCCTGCTCGGCGGCGTCCTGACAGTGGCCGTCCTACGACGGCGCAGCAGCGGACGCGCACCCCGCAAGGCGGCGTCGGGGCGACACTGAGCATTCCGACTATTCCACGTTGTCACAGCACCGAATTAGACTCGACACATGGATCATGACTCCCGCACTGTCAGGCGACGAGTGGCCGTGGCGGTACTGACGGGCCTCGCAATGCTGCTGGCCGGATGCGGGGCTCACTACGACTTCGTCATCCATGACAACGAGACCGCCGACCTGTCCTACGTCATGTGGGACTCGTCGGGGCTGTCGCTCATCAGCAGGGAGAGCTGCACCCAGGCGAAGCTCGAGAAGTCCACCCCCCTGCCCAAGGGAGTCAAGGCGAACTACACCTTCACGTCCCACAACGGCCAGCCGGCATGCCAGGTCACAGCCAAGTCGGTTCCCCTCAACAACTTGCAGACCGACATCTGGACGATCAAGCACCAGGGCGGGAAGTACGTCTTCGACCTGTCCCCCGAGGCGCTGAGCAAGCTCGGCAAGGACGACTCCCTCCCCACTTCCCCGGGCACCTCGGGAGGAATGAAGATCTCAGTATCCGTGACCTTTCCCGAAGAAGTGACGAAGTCCAACGGGAGGAATGACGACAACAAGGTCACCTGGGACAACGTGATGGAGAGCTCTGAGGCTCTCCACGCCGAGGGCGGGGACGGCAGGTTCCATCTGCAGTGGTGGATGATCGCGACGGCCGGCGCCGTCGTCCTCCTCATCATTATCGGCGTCGTGGTGTACCTCCTGAGGACTCGTCGGGCCAAGCGGCTGGCTCCGGCACTGCCCTACGGCCAGCCCTACGGCCCGGCTTACGGTCAGGTCTTTCAGGGGGCCGAGGCGAGCAGCACCATGCCTCCGGAGGTCTATACCGGCGGCCCGTACCAGTCTCCCCCGAGCCCCTTGCAGCCGATGCCGGGATCGACCCACCCCTATCCCGTCACCAACCTTCGCGACGGCTACGCCCCCTACGTCGACCCAGGCCAGGACACCAGCGTCATCCCTCCGCCTCAGTCCCCTGGAGGCGCAGGCGTCTTCAGCACCTACGGTGCCCAGCAGGGGGGACCTCAGTCGCCCGGACCGGGATACACGCAGATGCCCTATCAGGAGGGGCACAGTCACACCGACTTCCGGCCGCCGCAGGAGCTCACCGGCGGCGGAGGTCAGAACGGGCAGTACTATCCGCCGTATCAGGGTGCGTAGTACTGCCGTTCGAACAGCCGCCGGGGAACCGAGGCAACGACTAGGGTGACGCCATGAGCTGTGCCGTTGTTATCAGGAGAGTCCACGCCGTACTGGCTGCGTTGGCCGTTCTCGCTTTCATCGCCGCTATGGCCGTGGCCTCCCCTCCTGCTCACGCGGTGCCGCTCCTTGGAGAGGACAATAAGCTCATCATCGCCATCGACATGAAAGTCACCGTCAAGAGCGATGACACCTTTGAGGCGTCCTTCGTCATAACCGATCAGACGAACTACAGCCTGATTCCTCCCATCACTAAGAACAGCTGCACGCTGAACTACTTCCTCGTGGAACCGAACATCTTTTCCCACGCTGAGACGACATTCGTTGACGGGAAGGACAAACGAGTCTGCACCATCACGAAGAAGGGGAAGATTGCTGAGACCAACGGGACGATCAGGCACGAGAACGACGAGTACGCCATCGACACCAGCAGCATGGACAGACGCAAGACGCCGTCCCCGGAGCTGCAGCTGTTCTATGCCGCCACGTTCCCCGGAGAGGTGACCCAGAGCCAAGGCGGAAAGGTCGAGGGGGAGGAGAAGAACACCGTCTCCTTCACGGACTTCAAGGGCCGGATCGTCAAGGGCAAGGACCGTCCCGCCTCGGAAACGACGACCAGCAAGGTGTTGCCGTGGATCATCGAAGGCGTCGGCTCGCTCGTGGTCATCGGGCTCATCGCGATGGCGGTCGTTGTGCGACGTCGTCAGCGAAGCGGGCAGGGCGCTCCGGGTGCCGCCATGCAGGCCATCCCCGTCCCGGGCCCTGAACCGCAGTCATCCCACCTCGGTCAGCCGGTTCCTCAGCAGTACCCCGGGCAACCAGTTGCACCTCAACCGAACCACCAGCACCCGGGACAGCCGTCACCGCTCTACTCCCCCTCCAGCACCGCCAACGGCTCCTACCCACCCTCCCCCACGCAGGCGCCCCAGCAGCACAGCACCTGGCCGCCACAGCAGCACGGCACCTGGCCGCCGCCGCAGCAGTTCCAGTAACAGCCCCCGGGGAACGATACCCATGACGATCCGGTTACAACCGGGCACCTGAACCGCTACTGTGTGGGCATGACACCTGCCATCGCCCACCGCATCCCTAGGCCCCTGTCCGTCTTGACGGCTCTTGCGGTGCTCTCTCTGTCCGCACCCTTCGCGCTGCTCGACACCCCGGGACACGCCGCCCCCATGGACGACGACTCCTCAAACCCCGGTCTGGAGATCACCTCGGACATCGTCATCAAGTCCGACGACACCTACTCCTTCAAAGCGGTGATGACCGACAACAGCGGTTTCGGCATCATCAGCGAAGACCACTGTAACGTCGACAATCTCTCGCAAACGCAGTTCGGCAAGAACTCCAAGAACGCCAAGGCCACTTTCAAGGAAGATGGCGACTCGGCTATCTGCACGATTGAAGGCTCCGTCTCCATCAAGGACAGCGACGGCGCAATTAAGCATCAGGGCAGCGAGTACGTCGTCAAGATCGGCACCGATGAGGAAATCGGTGACATGTCCCAGCTCGACGTCACCCAGTCCATCACCTTCCCAGGAAAGGTCACAGAGGCCGACGGCGGCAAGGTCGACGGCAACAAGGTCACCTTTACCGACGTCAAGTCCCACACCGTGAAGGGCGGAGACGGCTCCATCCCCATGTGGGTCTGGATCATCGTTGGAGTCGGCGCTCTGGCACTGATCGGCGGACTGGCCGCCTTCTTCGTCATCCGCAGCAAGAAGAACAAGACCCAGGCTCCTTACGGCACGCCCGTCCAGAGCTATGACCCGAACCAGCCCTTCCCGGCTCAGCCCGGCCAGCAGGCGGGCTACGGCACCCCCCAGGCTCAGCCCGGTTATGGCGCTCCCGACCAGCAGCCGGGCTACGGCGCCCCCCAGACTCAGCCCGGTCAGCAGACCGGCTACGGCGCTCCTGGCCAAGGCTCCTACTGACCCATTACCCCTCCCGTTGTTGTGGCCCTCAGATCTGACGATCCCGGGGCCACAACATCTTTCTTCGCGTCATCACTCCCCATGCGGAGATCCCATCAACACCGACCAACTAGGGTGAGAACTATGGCCGTGACCGTCCCCAAACACCGCTCCGTGAGAACGCCCGTCTTTCTAGCGTTTCTCTTATCTCTGACACTCCTGATCCCTCCAAGTCACGCCGTCACCTCCGCCGCGAGTGACGATTCCGACCCCTCGATTTCCGTGCGGATCGTCATCAACCAGGATGACACCTACGACATGACCATCGTCGGGCAAGTCAAGAGCAAGTCCTCGTCCGCCAAGCGGAACTTGAAGGATGGTTGCAACTCTTCTGACGGCGGAGGGCCGTTCAAAGACCTGAAGGCCTCCTACTCCGAGCGCGACGGCTTCCCCACCTGCACACTCTCAGGCAAGTCGATCGACATCTCTGAGGTCGATGGGTTCATCGAGCACAAGGACGGCGAGTACGTCCTCGACACCAAGAAGGGGAACCTTCCCTCCTCTTCTTCCGGACTCGACAGTGAGTACACGCTCTCCGTCACGTTCCCAGGCCAGGTCACGGATGCCGACGGCGGCAAGGTCAGCGGGACCACGGTGACCTTCACCGAGCCGGGAAGGTACCAGGTCAGCGGCAAGGACACTCCCGCCTTCCCCTGGGTATGGGTGATCGTGGGGGTTGTGGTGGTCGGAGCGATCGGCGGCGGCCTCTTCTGGTTCCTCAAGCGCAAGAAGACCGCGCAGCAGCAGGCCTACGCGGTCAGCGCCCCGGGATACGCACCGCAGCAGCAGCCCTACGCCCCTGGCCAGATGCCAACTCCTGGCCAGATGCAGGCTCCCGGCGCCATGCCTCCGCCTCCCTCCGGCTTCGTCGCCCAGGGCGACAACCAGCCCGGACCGGACGGCACGATGCCTCCGGGGGCCGTACCGCCTCCCCCTGGCTACCCGTCAGCGCCCCCGCCCTCCACTCGGGGCTGAGCTCCGACGGCGGCGCGGAGCTCGTCGCACCGAGTGACGACCTCCGCGCCGCCCCG
>CAJZFF010000078.1 GCA_915069725.1 uncultured Actinomyces sp. | reverse complement strand
CCACCGCTCCGCCTCTGCCGCATGCGATGCCGCTGCGGGAGATGGTGCGTCGCCGCCGGATTCAGGGCGGCCCCGCCGAGAAGGTCTTCGCCCGCCTCATCGGCCTGACCTTCCGTCCCCGCCGGGCCCGGGAGGCCGCTGAGCTGTGGGCCCACCTGGGTGCCCAGGCCGGTGACGCCGAGCGCGACGCCTTCTGGAACCACCCCGACGTCATGCCCACGGCTTCCGAGCTCGCCAATCCCAAGGACTTCCTCACCATGCGGCGCATGGCCCAGGACATCGACGCCGAGATCGACGCCGACCTGGCCTCCCTGCTGGACGGGACCCTCGGGTACGCCGAGGGCGTCAAGGAGGCCGACGAGAACAGCCCCGAGGGGCTCGGGGACCGGAGCCCTGCCTCCGCCGACGCCGCCTCCCAGGAATCCGGCCAGTCAGCCGACCCAGCCTCGGCCGGCGCCGGGGGCGAGGACTCGCCCGGGGAGCCCGACGAGCAGGACCCGGCCGGCACGGACAAGGACTGAGGCGCACGGTGCCACTCGGCGCCGGTGACCGGCGTCGAGTGCTCTCCCGACGGTGACCGGCTACAGGAAGGTCGACTCCAGGGCCTCGACCAGGCCGGGGACCAGGCGCTCGCCCTGATAGAGCGAGGCGTCGTCGTCGTGACTGTGCGAGCGCAGCACGCACCAGGACTGCCCGCCGCGCAGGACCCCCACCACCATGCGGATGTCCTCGCGGTCCGAGCGCTCCTGGAGGAAGGCCAGACGCTCGGCGGCGTCGGTGATGGCCTCGGCCTCCTCCTGGGCCGCAGGCGGCAGAACCAGCCGCTCGACGCTGATCGCGGCGCCGTGGACCGAGTCGGGCCAGGCGAGCTGGGCCAACAGGTGCTCCAGGTCCGCGGCGGGCGGCAGCCCCTCCTGCTCCACCACCATGAGCAGCTCGGGGTTCGAGCGGGCCTCCTCCACGGTGGCGGCGTCCAGGAGGTCGGCCACGTCCGGGTCGGCCTCAAGAGCCTCGGCGGTGCGCACCAGCGCGAAGACGCGCACCGGCTGGTCCCAGCCATGGGCCGCCACGTGAGTCTCGGTCTCCGTCACCGCGCGGGCCAGGGCCTCTGTCGCTAAGGCTGCGGCTCGATCCGCCCTCGCGGTGGTCGCCTCGTCATGCATTGTGTCAGTCACGCCGCCATCGTCTCACTGGTGGTGCCGCCTCCTCCAATGACGAGGCCTCGTCAGTCAGGGGGTGCGCCGTGGCCGCTGGAGGCGTTTTCTCATCCTGGAGAAGGTTATGGCCGTGTCAGCGGTGTGTGGGACGATGGACCGAGCGGCCCCTCCGGCCGATGACGCCATGTTTCACCGTGTGCGAGGCGGCGTCACCACGCACGTCAGACAGGGAGCAGGATCGTGAGCACCAGGCCCGATGACGAGTCCCCGGACTCAACCCCCGAGGAGTCCTCGAGCAAGTCCACCGGCTCGTCCCGGCAGGGGAAGCCTGACAACTTAGCCGGACTGTTCGGCCTTGGACGCATGGGTGGGGGAGGGCCCCGTCCTCCCCGCGCTCCGCGCACCGGGAAAGGCGGCGGACGCCCCGGTCCGCTGGTCCTGACCATCTCGATCGTCGCGGCCATCGCCGTGGCCATCGGCATCCTGTCGCAGGTGTGGACCGAGGTCCTCTGGTTCAGTCAGATCGGGTACGCCCGCGTGCTGTGGACGCAGTGGATCGCCCTCATCGTCCTCTTCCTGGCGGGATTCGCCATCATGTTCGGGGCCGTCTTCGTCTCGATGACCAGGGCCTACCGGGCCCGGGAGATCGGGATGCCCGACGACGAGGCCACGCGCAACCTCGAGGCCTACCGTTCCGTCATCGAGCCGGTGCGACGTCGCCTGACCTGGGCGGTGCCGGCGGTGCTGGCCCTGTTCGGCTCGGCCTGGGAGCTGGCCCCCAGCTGGCGGGAGATTCTGCTGGCCTTCAACTCCCAGTCCTTCGGAGTCAAGGACCCCCAGTTCGGGATCGACATCTCCTTCTACGTCTTCATCCTGCCCGCGGTGCTGACGCTCGTGTCCTTCCTGTCCGGCGTCGTCCTGTTCGCCGGGGTGGCATCGATCGTCGTCCACTACCTGTACGGCGGTATCTCCGTGGTGCGTAAGCCCCACTTCACCAAGGCCGCCCGCATGCACCTGGCGATCTTCCTGGCGCTGTACGCCGTCATCCGGGCCGTGGGCTACTGGCTGGGTCGCTACAGCGCCCTGTACGCCTCCAACTCCAAGTTCGACGGCGCCAACTACACCGACGTCAACGCCGTCATCCCCGCCAACGCGATCCTCGCGGCGATCGGACTGGCCGTGGCCTTCCTCTTCGTCGCCTCGGTGCGATCCAGCTCCTGGCGCCTGCCGATCATCGGCGTGGTTGTCATGATCGTCTCCTCCCTGGTGGTGGGGACCGCCTACCCGCTGGTCATCCAGAAGTTCATCGTCGACCCCAACGCCCAGCGCCAGGAGGCCGAGTACATCCAGCGCAACATCAACGCCACCAAGGCCGCCTACGGTCTGCAGAACGTGGAGACCACCAACTACGACGCCACGACGAAGACGGCGGCCGGCCAGCTGGAGAAGGACGCCGAGTCCACCACCTCGATCCGGCTCCTCGACCCCGGGCTCATCTCCCCGACCTTCCAGCAGGTCCAGCAGAACAAGCAGTACTACTCCTTCGCGAACCGGCTCAACGTGGACCGCTACAAGGTGGACTCCACCAGCCGGGACACGGTCATCGCGGTGCGTGAGCTCAACCTGTCCGGCCTGGGCGAGCAGCAGCAGACCTGGGTCAACGAGCACACCGTCTACACCCACGGCTACGGCGTCGTGAACGCCTACGGCAACACGGTGGCCACCCGCGGCTACCCCTCATTCTGGGAGGGGGGCATCCCCTCTCAAGGTGACCTGGGGAAGTACGAGCCCCGGATCTACTTCGGTCAGTCCTCGCCGTCCTACTCCATCGTGGGCGGCAAGGACAACGGCTCGCCGCGCGAGCTGGACTACCCCGACGACGAGTCCAAGACCGGTCAGGTCAACACCACCTTCGCCGGCAATGGCGGTCCGAGCGTGTCCAACCCGTTCAACCGCCTGCTCTACGCCGCCAAGTTCCGGGAGGCCAACATCCTCTTCTCCCAGGAGGTGCGCGAGGGATCCCAGATCCTTTACGACCGGGACCCGGCCAAGCGCGTCGCCAAGGTGGCCCCCTGGCTGACCCTGGACAACAGCCCCTACCCGGCCGTCGTCGATCACGACGACAACCCGGCCACCCCCAAGCGGGTGATGTGGATCCTCGACGGCTACACCACGACGAACAACTACCCCTACGCCCAGCACGAGTCCCTGGCCAAGGCGACGGCGACCGCCGACAACAAGGGCGGACTTCTGCGGGCGCCGGAGGAGTCCAACTACGTGCGCAACTCCGTCAAGGCCGTCGTGGACGCCTACGACGGGTCGGTCAAGCTCTACCAGTGGGATGACAAGGACCCGATCCTCAAGGCCTGGCAGAAGGTCTTCCCCGGGACGGTCACGCCCATGAACCAGATGAGCGCCGACCTCATTGCGCACATGCGCTACCCGGAGGACCTGTTCAACGTCCAGCGCACCATGATGGCGACCTACCACGTCAACGATGCTGCGGAGTTCTACTCCGGTGGAGACTTCTGGAAGATTCCGGATGACCCGACCACACCCGGTCAGGACCAGCAGGCCCCCTACTACCTGACCCTCAAGATGCCCGGGCAGGACCAGGCGAGCTTCTCCCTGTCCAGCGCCTACATCATCGGCGGAAATACCAACCGCAACGTGCTCACCGGCTTCCTCGCCGTGGACTCCGAGACCTCTCCCGGCACCGGGAAGAAGGGGGAGCGTAGTCCGAGCTACGGCAAGCTGAGACTCCTGGAGCTTCCGCGTTCCTCGAACGTGGCCGGGCCGGGGCAGGTGCAGAACATCTTCGACTCCAACCCGGAGATCTCCAAGGAGCTCAACCTCCTGTCCCAGGAGGGCTCCCAGGTCATCAAGGGCAACCTGCTGACGCTGCCCGTGGGAGGTGGACTGCTCTACGTCCAGCCCGTCTACGTGCAGTCGTCGTCGGGAACTCAGTACCCGCTGCTGCGCAAGGTGCTGGTCTCCTTCGGGGACAACGTCGGATTCGCCGACACCCTCTCGGGGGCGCTCGACCAGGTCTTCGGCGGTAACTCCGGGGCGACCACGGGCCAGGAGGCCATCGACGGCGATGCCGCTGCGGCCAATGACACCAATGAGACGACCGACGGCAAGGACCCGACGGCGGATGGCGGGGCCAAGGCCTCGGCGAGCCCGAGCGCCACGCCCACGGCCTCAGCCAGTACGTCCCCCTCGGCCTCGGCCAGCGCGTCCTCCAGTTCCTCCGCCACCCCGTCGGCCTCGGGAACCTCGGATCCGAAGGCGGAGCTCAATCAGGCGCTCTCCGACGCTCAGACCGCGATGACTGACGCGGACACAGCCAGGAGCAAGGGCGACTGGTCGGCATACGGCGATGCGCAGAAGCGTCTCAACGAAGCCGTCAAGCGGGCCGTTGAGGCCCAGAAGAAGCTGGGCTGAGCCCGGTCGGCCGCCACTGAGGGCGTGCCCTGCGACCCGCCTCACCGGGCGGTGAGCAAGGGCACGCCCTCGTCATTTGCCTCAAGGGTGGGACGCCCCCTAAGGTTGGTCTCACCGACGCGGGGTGGAGCAGTTCGGTAGCTCGCCGGGCTCATAACCCGGAGGTCGCAGGTTCGAATCCTGTCCCCGCTACCACTCCAGAGGAGCTCGGTCCTTCCCAGGACCGGGCTCCTCTGTTCTTGTCTGTTCGGCCGTCCGACTGAAGAGAGGCAGCGGCCTTGAGGGGGCGTACGTTATGACGTACGCTTGCTGTGTGTCTACGATTCCAGTGACGACCGCTCGTTCTCAGTTGTATCGGCTCATCGACCAGGTCAACGAAGACTCCGAGCCGCTGGTCATCACCGGCCAACGCGGCAATGCCGTCTTGGTGGGGGAGGAGGACTGGAGGGCGATTCAGGAGACGCTCTACCTGGAGTCCGTCCCGGGCATCATGGACTCGATCCGGAATGCCCGACGTGAAGGCATCGAGGCGGGCTCGGAAGAACTCGACTGGTGAACTCGTGGCGAATCGTGTTCTCACGTCAGGCACAGAAGGACGCGAAGAAACTCGCCGCTGCGGGACTCAAGCCTAAAACCGAGAAGCTCCTCAACCTCATGCGGGAGAATCCCTTCGTCAAGCCGCCTCGTTACGAAAAGCTGGTCGGGGATCTATCGGGCTGCTACTCGCGGCGTATCAATATCCAGCATCGACTCGTCTACGAGGTGCACACCGACGAGAGGACCATCCATGTCCTAAGAATGTGGACCCACTACGAGTGACGGTACAAACCGGCAGGCTCGGCGTGACGTGATTCCCCGGACTGGCATGACTGCGGGCGCCTGGCTGGGTAGCGCCCGTATCTCCCTCATGAACACGTTCGCGGTTGCCTGCGCACCCACATGGGATCTGTGCGAAACTCAAGCATGGCAAAGAAGCACCCCACCATGGACCGTTCCCTGTACGAGGCAGAGCTGCTGAGGCTGCAGGCGGAGCTGGTCGAGATGCAGGAGTGGGTCAGGGCCACTGGAGCCCGCGTCGTCGTCATCTTCGAGGGCCGTGACGCGGCCGGCAAGGGCGGGGCGATCAAACGCATCACCGAGTACCTCAACCCGCGTATCGCGCGCGTGGTCGCGCTTCCCGTGCCCACCGAGCGCGAGCGCACCCAGTGGTACTTCCAGCGCTACATCGCGCACCTGCCCGCTGCCGGCGAGATCTGCCTGTTCGACCGCTCCTGGTACAACCGCGGCGGCGTCGAGCACGTCATGGGTTACTGCACCCCGGAGGAGCACCGGCGCTTCCTCCAGCAGTGCCCGGTCTTCGAGAGGATGCTCGTCGACGACGGCATCCTGCTGCGCAAGTACTGGTTCTCCGTGCCCCAGAAGGAGCAGTACAAGCGCTTCAAGTCGCGCATGACTGACCCCATGCGGCGCTGGAAGCTCTCGCCCACCGACTTGGAGGCCCTGCCCCGCTGGGAGGACTACTCGCGCGCCAAGGACGAGATGTTCGTCCACACGGACATCGACTCCGCCCGCTGGCACGTCGTGGAGTCGGCCGACAAGCGCAAGGCTCGTATCAACATGATCCACCACCTGCTGGAGTCCATTCCTTACGAGCACGTGGAGCGTCCTGAGATGACCTTCCCGAAGAAGTCCTCGTTGCCGTCGTCGGGCTACCGCCGCACGGACCGGTCCCTCCAGAGCGAGGTGCCCGACTACGCGGCCACTCTCAGTGAGTCCGACGCAACCGAGCACTACGTGGACCTTGAGGACCAGGGGATCAGCTAGGGCCGGCGGCTCCAGCGCTCCAGTTCCTCGAAGACCTGCCCGACCGGCTCACGGATGATGAGGTCGGCGCGGGAGTCATACGGCGTGGGAGTCGCGTTCATGAGGACTAGTCGCTCACCGGCATAGTAGTCGATGAGGCCCGCCGCCGGGTAGACGACCAGGCTCGTGCCGGCCACGATCAGCAGGTCCGCCTCCGAGATGGCCCGCACGGCCCCCTCCATGACGTCACTGTCCAGCATCTCCCCGTAGAACACGATGTCCGGGCGCAGCACCGAGGCGCACGCGGTGCAGTGGGGGACTTCGCCGGAGCGGGCGCCGTCGACGTCGTCCAGGGTGAAGCGCTCGCCGCAGCCGGTGCAGCTCAGGCGCGACCAGTTGCCGTGCAGCTCGAGGACCCGCTCGGAGCCGGCCCGCTGGTGGAGGCCGTCAATGTTCTGCGTGACCACGGCCGACAGCTTCCCGGCCCGCTCGAGGTCGGCCACGAACCTGTGCGCCGCATTGGGGGCCACGCCCTCGCGGGCGTTCTCCTGGGCGAACCACTCCCAGTAGGCCTGCGGGTGCACGGTGAAGAAGTCGATGGACAGCACCTGCTCCAGGGGAATCTCCCGGTCCTGGTGGTAGAAGCCCCTGGCGCCCCGGAAGTCAGGGATCCCCGACTCGGTCGAGACCCCGGCGCCGCCGAAGAAGACGATGCGCTGCGACTGCGTGATCCACTGACTGAGCAGGCCCCACTGGCCGTCCTGGTGGTCCATGCACCCCAGCCTACTAATGGTGGCGACCGGGCCTGCCGGGCACCAGGCGGCCCCGAGGGGCATCGGTTTGCTTGCTCCCGACTCACGTCAAACGGCGCCGCCTCCCGTTCTGGGAGGCGGCGCCGATGTGGAGAGCTCGAGGCTCAAATGCCGAAGCCGACCCTGCGGGGCTCGGCCTCGCCGAGCTCGATGTAGGCCAGGGAACCGGCCGGGACGAAG
>CAJZFF010000077.1 GCA_915069725.1 uncultured Actinomyces sp. | reverse complement strand
CGGGCCGCGCCGATGCCTACGCGCTGCCGCGCCCGCTGCTGCACAGCGGCAATCTGGACTTTTCATTTGCGGGGCTGAAAACCGCCGTGCTCACGCAAGTTCGCAAGCTGCCCGCCGGGCCAGACGCGGCCACGCGCGCCGATCTGGCCGCCAGCACGCAAGCGGCCATTGTGGACGTGCTGGTGAAAAAGTCGCTGGCCGCGCTCAAGGCCACGGGGCTGAATCGCCTGGTGGTGGCTGGCGGCGTGAGCGCCAACCGCCTGCTGCGCCAGCAGCTGGACGCCGCCTGCGCCGCGCGCCGCGCGCGCGTGCACTACCCCGAGCCGCGCTTGTGCACCGACAACGGCGCCATGATCGCCGCCGCCGCCGCCTTGCGCTGGCAGGCCGGGCTGGCGCGGCCCGAGCGGCGCTACGCCTTTGATGTGAAGCCCCGCTGGCCGCTGGAGCCAATCAGCCAGGGCGGCCCGGCATGCTGAACGCGCGCGAGTTCAGCCACCGCCTGCTGCAAGAAGTCATCACGCCCGCCAGCACCGTGATCGACGCCACGGCGGGCAACGGGCACGACACGCTGTTTCTGGCCCGGCTCGTGCCCACCGGCCGCGTGTATGCCTTTGACATTCAGGCCGCCGCCATCGAGCAAACGCGCCAGCGCCTGGCCCGGCACGCGCTGGCCTGGCCCGTAGAACCTGCTGCGCCCGTCACGCTCATTCACGACTCGCACGCGCGCCTGGACCGGCACCTGCCCGCTGACGAGGCCGTTTGCGCCGCCATCTTCAACCTGGGCTACCTGCCCGGCAGCGACAAAAGCGTGATCACGCAAGGCGAGAGCACTTGGCGCGCCGTCGAAAGCATTCAGGCCCGGCTGCGCCCGGGCGGGCGCATCGCCATCGTGGCCTACCACGGCCACGACGGCGGCGCGGACGAAATGGCGCTGCTGCAACGCCGCCTGGCCGCGCTGGATGCACGGCAGTGGCAGGTGCTTCAGTACCAGTTCATCAACCAGCCCAACTGCCCGCCCGTCTGCTTTGGCATCGGCAAAAAAGCGCCGGAGCGCGGTTGAGAGCATGGCCCGGCGGCCCTGCTTATTCAAAAGAAGGAGCAAATTCAAGGGGCATTAAATGCCGGGCAGCGCAATATCCACTAGGACAACATGCTATTGATAAAGGAGCTGAATAGCAGGCAGAGCAGCCGCCTTCCCGCCTGCTCATGGCTCAAACAGCGCCTGCGCCTTGCTCATCCCCATCCGCCTGGCCGGCATTCCCGGGCGGGGCGTGAACAGCCCCCTGCTGGTCTGAAGCGGACGGCGCGCCGCCCTCCGGCGCATCAGCGGCATCGGACGCTGAAGGCGGACCGAAACTGGCCAGCGCCTGCCCCATGCGCACGCCCTGGCCGGGCAGCAGGCCTTCGGCAAAGCGCAGCTGCGCCTCGCGCGGCCACAGCAGGATGACCGTGGAGCCAAGCAAAAAGCGCCCCATCTCCGCGCCCTGCGCCAGCGTCAGCGCGCGCTCGTCGCGGTAGCGCCACTGGCGCGGGTAATAGGTGCGCGGCGGGTTCACCGTGCCGTGCCACACGGTGGCCATGCTGCCGACGATGGCGGCGCCCACCATCACCAGCGCCAGCGGGCCGCAGGCGGTGTCGAACACGCTGATCACGCGCTCATTGCGCGCAAACAGGCCCGGCACGGCTTCAGCCGTGGCGAAATTCACCGAATACAGATCGCCCGGCACGTAAATCATCTGCCGCAGCCGCCCCTCGCAAGGCATGTGGATGCGGTGGTAATCGCGCGGGCTGAGGTAGATGGTGGCGAAGTGCCCGCCATTGAACAGGCCCGCCAGCGCCTCGTCGCCGCCCAGCAAGGCCGTGGCGCTGTAGTGATGCCCCTTGGCCTGAATGAGCTGCCCCAGCTGTATGGGGCCAAGCTGGCTGATGACGCCATCTGCCGGGCACACCCAATCGGCCTGCGCCAGCGGGCGCGCGCCTTCGCGCAAGGCGCGGGCGAAAAAGTCATTGAACGTGGCGTAGCTGGCAATGTCCGGATTGGCCGCCTCGCTCATGTCCACCTTGTAGCGGGCGATAAAGCGGCGAATGAGAAAAGGCGCATGCGGCCCCGGCCTGCGGGCCAGCCAGCCCGCCAGTTGGGTGAGCAGGCGCTTGGGCAGCAGGTGCTGGGCGGTAACGGCTAGGTTCATGGCAGTGGCTGTCGGAAAAAAGCGGATTGTCCTTGCAGACGCCTTGCAAAAGGAGAAGGCGGCGGGCCAGCCATGGCCCGCGCCGCTTCAAAACAGACCTTGGGCCATCAGCCCTTGAACCCGTTCACCGCCTGAGTGCGATGGGCAGCGGACCGGAATGGGCTGCAAAACCTGTTCAAAGCCTGGCCGTAGAGGCGCGAAAAGCGCGAACAGGCTGCCGGCAGGCTTTCACTCGCGCAAGCTCTCCACCGCGCCGGAAACGGCCATTTTTCCCTGCGCCAGCAAGGCGCGGTGCTTGTCCAGGCGCCGCAAGTCATAGTAGTAATTGACCATCAGCCCCCAGGACTGCTTCAGGCCCTTGGGCGACGGATCGCCCAGCCAGTTGATGCGCTCCACGCGCGCGCCGTTGCCCAGGTGAAAGCGCGCCACGGCGTCCAGCGGGCGCTCGGCCACCTCGGGAGCAGACAGGGCCTGAGAGAGCATCTGGCCCAGGGACTCGGCGTGACGGCGGGTATCGGCCTGCTCGTCCTGGCTCAGCACCTGCAGAGCGAATGAGCCGTCAGTCGTGGGAGCGGTGTCGACGACCGCGAGCTGTGTCCCCAGGGAGGAGTCGATGGAGAGGATTCGCACCGGACCAGCCTATGCCCTCGGGTCTCGCGGCGAGTTGACGCGGCTCTCGGGGATCGTGTCCCCCAGGGTCTCGCCGGCGGTCGCATCGGCGTCGTCCTCGGCCCCGTCCCCCAGGAGGGACAGGTCGATGGCGGCGCGGGGGATGCCCCGGCGTACTGCGGCGCCCTGGGTGTCGGACTCGTCCCGGCTGAGCCGGTCGGCGCGCTCGGCCATGTCGGCGCGGTTGCGGGCCTGGCGCAGCGGGGCGGTCACCTTGCGCTCGTGACGCACCGTGATGATGACGGGGAGGATCCCGACGACGACGACCGCCAGGACCGGTCCCCAGATCGCCCAGCCCCCCGTGGTGGAGCGCTCCTCGCCCTGAGCGGCGGAGGTCTTGGGCTTGGACCCGGCGCGTTCACGCAGGATCTCTCCGTAGTCGCGCAGCTCGATGGGGCCGGCCAGGCGCCGGGTGGCGGCCTCCCCCATAGCCGTCACCGTGGTACCGCTCAGCGAGTACCAGGCGTTGGCGTTGCGGTCGTGGACGAGGTGGGCCTCGCCCATCTGGTCGACGTCGGTGGCCAGGTCGTCGTCGAAGACGGGGGTGCAGGTGGCGTGCCCCTTGTCATGGACCACCTCGAGAAGACCGACCGGCTTGCCGCCGGAGGAGACGGTCGCGGCCCAGTCACCGGTGTCGACGGGTTGTGCGGAGGGCTGGGAGCCATCGAGGAAGCCGGACGCCCAGGTGTAGACGCTCCGCGGGTCACCCACCGTGATCTCGCCCTGCTCGCCGGTGCTCTGACGCACCTGCGCGACGCAGTCGCTCTCCATGAGTGCCTTGGCCTCGTCACGCGATTCGGCATCGGTCGACACCCCCATGACGCCACCGACGGACGTGATCGGCGCGCCCCGAGGGCCGATGTCGGCAACGGCCCGGGCCTCCCCCAGGGGCAGAAGGCAGAGACACAGGAGCGTCGCCGCCAGAGCAGGTCGGATCAGGTGTCCGGAGCCCTGGAGGCGTCGGGTGGGTCGGATGGGGATGGCGTCGCGGACCGGCGCCACGGTGGTGGGAGTGTTCACAGCGGTGCTCCAGGCTGGGAGGAGGCGTCTGCGGCCAGCGGGCTCAGGTCGACGTCGGCCCAGCGCGGACCGACGGCGCGCACGATGATCGTCCGGTTGCCGTCGTCGACCTCGCCGAGGTCCACGACCGGCTCCCCGGTCACTGAGCCGGCGGGAGAATCCACCCCGGCGGGGGCGTCCTCGGGTTGCGGGAGCTCGGCGCGCACGGCTCCATGGGGACGCAGCACCTGGATCTCCAGGCGGTCGGGGCTCAAGGCCTCGACCTTCTCCTCGCCCCACTCGACCAGGGTGACGGCCCGCTCCAGGGAGGAGTCCAGGTCGAGGGCGTCGATCTCCTCCAGGGAGGTGATCCGGTAGGCGTCCACGTGGATGAGGTCGGGGCCGTCGGACAGGGCGGGGTGCACGCGGGCGATGATGAAGGTCGGCGAGGAGACCCGGCCACGCACTTCCAGGGCAGCACCGATGCCCTGAGCGAGCGTGGTCTTGCCGGCCCCCAGGCCGCCGGAGAGCATGACAAGGTCACCGGCGCGCAGCAGGCGGGCCAGGCGGGTCCCCAGTGCCCGGGTCTCGTCGGCGTCGCCCGTGGCAACGGTGATCCCGGGGGCGGTCTGCGGTGTGTGCGGCGCTGAGCTCATATTCCCTCCTCGTCCGTGCATGGATCCGATGGTGGAGCCGGTCGCCCCGGTGGGGCCCGGCGATATCTGACGTCTGCCGTCTAGGGTCGAGAGTAGTCGCCGGTGCCGGGTTCCCCGACGTAGCAGCGCGGGACACGAGCTCCCAACCGGGTCACGATCTCGTAGTTGATGGTGCCGCAGGCCTGCGCCCAGTCGTCCGCGGTGGGGACGGCCTCCTGGTCTGACACCTCGGGGGCTCCCCAGAGCACGGCGGTCTCCCCGACCCGGGCCGGTGCCGGCAGGGGCGCTCCGCCCTCGTCCAAGGCCGGGCCGAGGTCGATGACCACCTGGTCCATGCACACCCGCCCCACGACGGAGGTCATGAGGCTGCCGACACCCACGGGGCCGGTGGAGCTGGCGGCGCGCGGGATGCCGTCGGAGTAGCCCAGGGGCACGAGCCCCACCCAGCGATCAGTGGGGGCGCTCCAGGTCCCCCCGTAGGAGACGGCCTGCCCGGCCTCGATGCGCTTGACCTGCAGCAGCGGGGACTCCAGGCGCATGGCGGGGCGCAGCCCGAGCTCGGCGCCGGTGGCCACGGAGGGGTCGGGGCTCAGCCCGTACAGGCCTATCCCCACACGCACCAGGTCCATGCGGGCCTGCGGGTGCCACAGGAGTCCCCCGGTGGCGGCCAGGTGGTGGATGGGCGGGTTGAGGCCGGCGGCGCGGACGACCTGCTCGGCCTGCCGGAAGCGCTCCAGGTGCTCCTCTGTGGAGCCGCTGGCCGGCTCATCGGCGCGCGACAGGTGCGACCACAGCCCGACGACGTCGACCGTTCCCTCATCCTCGGCCCGCCTCAGCGCGGCGGCCAGGGCGGGCAGCTCCTCGGCGGTGGCACCGCCGCGCGACATGCCGGTGTCGACCTTGAGGTGGACACGTGCCGCCCTCCCCTGCGCCCGGGCCGCCGCCGACAGGGCCTCGAGCTGGGGCAGGGTGGAGACCGACAGGTCCAGGTCGGCCGCCAGAGCGTCACGCAGGGGCGAGTCCTCGGCGGCCGCCCGGTCAGGCTCCATGGCGGGCAGGAGCCAGGTGAGGAGCCGGGGGGCTCGCGAGGTGGGCTCCCCCGCCGGGCGGCTCACGCCCGCCTCGTCCAGAAGGGCGCGCAGGGTCAGGGCCTCGGCGAGCTGGGCCACCCCCAGCCAGGAGGCTCCCGCTGACAGGGCGGTCACGGCGATCGGCCCCAGCCCGTGACCGTAAGCGTCGGCCTTGACCACGGCCATCCACGGCACGCCCGCCACCTGTGCTAGGCGCCGGCCGTTGTGAGCCACGGCCGCCAGGTCGATGACGGCCCGCGAGGTGGTCGCTGCCGGTGGCGCGCACTGGGCGACTGCGGGGCGTGGAGCGGTGGACGGGGGCATTGCGGCTGAGTCCGGGGAGGTGGTCACGGCGCGATTGTCGCACTGGGGCCGGTAGCACCGCTGTTTCCTGGCGCACGCCTCCGGCCGAAAGGTCTGATGGACGCCACGTGGCTGACCCGTCTCAGGGGTGGGGCACTGCCTGGAGCCAGTTGAGCTCGAGGCGGGCCGGGCCGAGGGCCGCGGCGATGTCCAGGGCGGCGATCGGGTGCCCGCCGGCAGTACCGTGTGCGCCTGCTCCGTGAACTTGGGGGAGAACACCGCCACCGCGTCGCCACGGATTTCGCTGGTGTTCACACCCGGTTCGCTCAGCGGCAGCTCGGGGTCGAACTCGCGGCGCCCCTCCCACACTGCGCGGGCGCTGCCGTGCACCAGCGAGGCCGCCAGCAGGCTTGCATCCTTGCTCAGCAGCTCGCACTGTGCCGCCTGTGCCAAGTACCGCACCAGGATGCCGGTAAACAACGCACCGTCGCCGTCACCGCCGGATGCGAGCACACGCCCGCGCTGGCCGTCGCTGAACACGAACTCCTCGCTCAGGTGGGTCACAATACCCACAATCAGCTGCTCGGCACGGCGCACCAGGGAGTGCGCCTGCTCGGGGCTGCGTTCTGCGACCGCCAGCAGCGCGGCCAGAGCCGTCCCCTGGTTGTACGTGTAAATATTCTGCTCGTAATCCAAGTCGATGTCGCGGGCACCGACCACATCACGGACCTTGCCGGTGCGCACGTTCACCCCGTCAATGTAGAGCGAACGCTCCGCATCCCACAGGGTGTTATTGAGCCAGGTCACCAGGGCGGAGGCGTCGGCAACGTCACCGGCGCGGGCGAACGCCAGGGCGGTGGGGGCCGTCGCCGGGGTGTTAATGAAATCCCGTTTCTGCTTTGACCAGCTCACCCCACCGTAGGGTGACATGCCGGAACGCAGCTGCGGGAACAGAACGTTCCCGGCGTCCTGCGCACCGGTATCACCTTCGCCGCCGTTCATGGCGCGGGACAGCTCATTCATGCGACCGGCGGCCAACGCCAGCCACGCCATATCGTCGTAGAAGCCGTTCACGAATGTGCCCAGGTTTCGGGCGTTAATGCCGCGCACCAGCGCGCGGGCGCGCGAAAGCCATTCTGAGGCACCCAGCCGGTTACCGGCGTGCAGCTCGCGTTCCCCGGCGTCTACCACGCACTCCAAAAAATGCGCCTGCCACCAGTAGTGCCAGTCTTTAAGCCGTTTGCTGAGGGGCCGGGTTTCGGGCACCTGCACGGAACCAAGAAGCGTTCCGGGCACGCCCAAGGGACGGTGCGCAAATTGGTGAAGCACCGAATCCGCGGCTAACCGGGCACGATCAGCCGCACGCTGGGCGTAGTCGGCTGCGGTGTGGGTGGGCGCCTGCGATGTGTGAGTGGATTCCATAAATGCCTTTCCCGGGGGCCGAGACAGTTTTACTCATCTATACTTTACCCTTATTTACCTTTGACATTATCCCATCTTGTGGGAAATGTTCGCCTTCACGTGCAGGCTTATGGCCTCAGGGCTGAATTTATGGTGGATTATGACGGTAGAAGAGCCAGCTTCCGCATACTGCGCAGCCGCACCCGCTCGC
>CAJZFF010000076.1 GCA_915069725.1 uncultured Actinomyces sp. | reverse complement strand
TGGCGGCCACCGAGCGCAGGCGCAGGACCTTCTTGGGGTCGACCGGACCCTCGGTGAGGGCCTGGCCGG
This sequence comes from uncultured Actinomyces sp., assembly GCA_915069725.1. Taxonomy (GTDB): domain Bacteria; phylum Actinomycetota; class Actinomycetes; order Actinomycetales; family Actinomycetaceae; genus Actinomyces. The sequence continues at coordinate 7,465 of CAJZFF010000076.1, read as the reverse complement.
GCTCGACGTGGTCCCCGTCGTTCACCAGCAGGCGCTGACGGCGCGAGACCGGGACGATGACGTCCTCCTCGCCGTCGTCGCGGGTGATGACCAGGCGCTTGCCGTCGGCGTCGTCCTCGATCTTGAGGGTGCCGGCGGCCTCGGCCACGGCGGCCTCGCCCTTGGGGGTGCGGGCCTCGAAGAGCTCCTGCACACGGGGCAGACCCTGGGTGATGTCGGCGGCGCCGGCCGCACCACCGGTGTGGAAGGTACGCATGGTCAGCTGGGTGCCGGGCTCACCGATGGACTGGGCGGCGATGATGCCGACGGCCTCACCGATGTCGACGCGCTTACCGGTGGCCAGCGAGCGGCCGTAGCAGGCGGCGCAGGTGCCGACGTTGGAGTCGCAGGTGAGCACGGAGCGGACCGTGATCTCCTCGATGCCCGCGTCGATGGCGGCCTGGATCTCGGCGTCGCCCAGGTCGGCGCCGGCCTCGATGATGAGGTTGCCCTCGGCGTCGATGGCGTCGCGCGCCAGGGTGGTGCCGAACACGGTGGTGCCCAGGATCTCCGAGGGCTCCTTGATGAGCTCGTCGCCGGCGTCGATCCAGGAGAAGATCCGCTTGGTCAGGCCCTTGCGGGTGCCGCAGTCCTCCTCGCGGACGATGACGTCCTGGGAGACGTCGACCAGACGACGCGTGAGGTAGCCGGAGTCGGCGGTACGCAGCGCCGTGTCGGCCAGGCCCTTACGGGCGCCGTGGGTGGCGATGAAGTACTCCAGGACGCTCAGGCCCTCACGGTAGTTCGACTTGATGGGGCGCTCGATGAGGCGCTGCTTGGGGTCGGCCACCAGGCCGCGCATACCGGCGAGCTGGCGGATCTGGTCCCAGTTGCCTCGGGCCCCGGAGACCACCATCTGGTAGACGGTGTTGCGCTGCGGGAAGTTCTCGCGCATCGCCTCGGCGACCTCGGCGGTGGCCTTGGTCCAGATGTCGATGAGGGAGGCGTAGCGGTCGTCCTCGGTGAGGGCACCGAGCTCGAACTGCTCCTCGATCTCAGCGGCCTCGTTCTCGTAGCGCACGAGGATCTCCTGCTTGGCCTCCGGGGAGACGACGTCGGCGAAGGCGACGGTGATACCGGACCAGGTGGACCAGTAGAAGCCGTTGGCCTTGAGGGCGTCCAGGGAGGCGGCGACCTCGACGCGCGAGTAGTTCTCCGCCAGGGCGTTGACGATGTTGCCCAGCTGCTTCTTGTCAACGATGTAGTTGACGTAGGGGAAGGTCTCGGGCAGCGAGGTGTTGAACAGGGCCCGGCCCAGCGAGGTGCGCAGGGTGATCGGGTCGCCCTCGCTCCAGTCCTCGGGGGGCTGCCAGCCCTTGGGCGCCACGATGCCCTCCTCGAAGCGGATGTCGCAGGCGGCGTTGACGTGGAGCTTGCCGAAGTCGTAGGCCATGACCGCCTCCGCGAAGGAGGAGAAGGCGGGGACGATCTCGTTGCCCTCGGCGTCGCGCTCGACCTCGACCGCCGGGTCGGGGTCGGAGGTGAGGTAGTAGGTGCCGATGATCATGTCCTGACTGGGCATGGTCACGGGGCGCCCGTCGGAGGGCTTGAGGATGTTGTTCGAGGACAGCATGAGGATGCGGGCCTCGGCCTGCGCCTCGGCGCCCAGCGGCAGGTGGACGGCCATCTGGTCGCCGTCGAAGTCGGCGTTGAAGGCGCCGCACACGAGCGGGTGCAGCTGGATGGCCTTGCCCTCGATGAGCTGGGGCTCGAAGGCCTGGATGCCCAGGCGGTGCAGAGTGGGGGCGCGGTTGAGCAGCACGGGGTGCTCGCGGATGACCTCGGCCAGGACGTCCCAGACCTTGGGGTTGGCGCGCTCGACCATGCGCTTGGCGGCCTTGACGTTCTGGGCCTCCTTGAGCTCGACGAGCCGCTTCATGACGAAGGGCTTGAACAGCTCCAGGGCCATCTGGCTGGGCAGACCGCACTGGTGGAGCTTGAGCTGGGGGCCGACGACGATGACGCTACGGCCGGAGTAGTCCACGCGCTTGCCCAGGAGGTTCTGGCGGAAGCGGCCCTGCTTGCCCTTGAGCATGTCGGACAGGGACTTCAGCGGGCGGTTGCCCACGCCGGTGACCGGGCGGCCGCGGCGGCCGTTGTCGAACAGGGCGTCGACGGCGTCCTGAAGCATGCGCTTCTCGTTGTTGACGATGATCGTCGGGGCGCCCAGGTCCATGAGCCGCTTGAGACGGTTGTTGCGGTTGATGACGCGACGGTAGAGGTCGTTGAGGTCACTGGTGGCGAAGCGGCCACCGTCGAGCTGGACCATGGGGCGCAGGTCCGGCGGGATGACCGGGATGTTGTCCAGGACCATCGACTCCGGGGCGGTGCCGGTCATGCGGAAGGCGTTGACGACCTTGAGGCGCTTGATGGCGCGGGTCTTGCGCTGGCCGGTGCCGTTCTCGACGATCTCGGCCAGGGCGGAGGCCTCGGCCTCGAGGTCGAAGCTGCGCAGGCGGGCCTGGATGGCCTCGGCGCCCATGGAGCCCTTGAAGTAGATGCCGTAGTCGGCGACCATGTCGCGGTAGAGGACCTCGTCACCCTCCAGGTCACCGACCTTGAGGCTCACGAAGCGGTCCCACACCTTGTCCATGTGCTCCAGGGCGCGCTGGTTGCGGCGGCGCATGGCCGTGATCTCGCGCTCGGCGGTCTTGCGGAGCTTGTCGCGCTGGGAGGCCTCGGCGCCCTCGGACTCGAGCTGGGCGAGGTCCTCCTCGAGGCGCTGCTGGCGCGCCTCGACCTCGGCCTGGCCGGACTCCTCGAGGTGCTTCTTCTTGACCTCCAGCTCGTTGCGCAGCGAGGGCAGGTCGTCGTGGCGTCCCTCCTCGTCCACCTCGGTGACCATGTAGGCCGCGAAGTAGATGACCTTCTCCAGGTCCTTGGGCGCGAGGTTGAGCAGGTAGCCCAGGCGCGAGGGGACGCCCTTGAAGTACCAGATGTGGGTGACCGGCGCGGCGAGCTTGATGTGGGCCATGCGCTCGCGACGCACCTTGGAGCGAGTGACCTCGACCCCGCAGCGCTCGCAGACGATCCCCTTGTAGCGCACGCGCTTGTACTTGCCGCAGGCGCACTCCCAGTCCCGGGTGGGGCCGAAGATCTTCTCGCAGAAGAGGCCGTCCTTCTCGGGCTTGAGGGTGCGGTAGTTGATGGTCTCGGGCTTCTTGACCTCGCCGTGGGACCACGAGCGAATGTCCTCCGCGGTGGCGAGGCCGAGCTGGATCCTGTCGAACACGTTGGCGTCGAGCACAGTTCCTACTTCCGATGGTGAATCTCATCAGGTGGTGGTCTGGGGGCGTTCCGTCGTCGTTGTTCCATGACTCCGACGGCGCCTGCGAGCCTGGTGGGAGGGCGGGCGGCGGGTGGGCCACCCGCCCTCAACCGGGGCTCGATGAAGTTGTCACGAAGTCGTCACCAGGCGGTGGCCACTCAGATCTCGTCAACCGTGGAGGCCATGGCCCCGCCCGGACGCCGGCCCAGGTCGAAGCCGAGCTCCTCGGCGGCGCGCGAGCCGTCGTCGTCGGTGTCGTCCAGGGCGATGGCGACGCCCTCGGCGTCCAGGGCCTCGACGTTCAGGCACAGCGACTGCATCTCCTTCATGAGCACCTTGAAGGACTCGGGGATGCCGGGCTCGGGGATGTCCTCGCCCTTGACGATGGCCTCGTAGACCTTGACGCGGCCGTTGACATCGTCGGACTTGACGGTGAGGAGCTCCTGGAGGGCGTGGGCGGCGCCGTACGCCTCCATGGCCCACACCTCCATCTCACCGAAGCGCTGACCACCGAACTGGGCCTTACCACCCAGCGGCTGCTGGGTAATCATGGAGTACGGACCCGTGGAGCGGGCGTGGATCTTGTCGTCCACGAGGTGGTGGAGCTTGAGGATGTACATGTAGCCCACCGAGATGGGGTACGGGAAGGGCTCGCCGGAGCGGCCGTCGAACAGGCGGGCCTTGCCGTTGGGCTCGACCAGCTGCAGGCCGTCGGAGGTCGGCAGCGTGGAGCCCAGCAGCCCCATGAGCTCGTTGTCCCGCACACCGTCGAAGACGGGCGTGGCCACGGGCGTGCGGGGCTCGGCCTTGATGCCGTTCTCGGGCAGGTTGGCGGTCCAGGCCTCGCCGGCCTCGCGGGCGGCGGTGGCGTCCCAGCCGCGGGAGGCGACCCATCCCAGGTGCAGCTCGAGGACCTGTCCGACGTTCATACGGCTGGGCACACCCAGCGGGTTGAGAATGACGTCGACCGGGGTGCCGTCGGCCAGGAAGGGCATGTCCTCCACGGGCAGGATCTTGGAGATGACGCCCTTGTTGCCGTGACGGCCGGAGAGCTTGTCACCCACGGTGATCTTGCGGCGCTGGGCGATGTAGACGCGCACCATGCGGTTGACGCCCGCGGGCAGCTCGGCGTCGTCGGAGGCGGCGTCGATCTCGCGCACGCCGGTGACGATGCCGTACTCGCCGTGGGGCACGCGCAGGGAGGTGTCGCGCACCTCGCGGGCCTTCTCACCGAAGATGGCGCGCAGGAGGCGCTCCTCGCTCGTCAGCTCGGTCTCACCCTTGGGGGTCACCTTGCCCACGAGGATGTCGCCGCTGCGGACCTCGGCGCCGATGCGGATGATGCCGCGCTCGTCGAGGTTGGCCAGGGTCTCCTCGCTGACGTTGGGGATGTCCCGGGTGATCTCCTCGGCGCCCAGCTTGGTGTCGCGGGCGTCGACCTCGTGCTCCTCGATGTGGATCGAGGTGAGCATGTCCTCGGCGACCACGCGCTGGGAGATGATGATGGCGTCCTCGTAGTTGAGGCCCTCCCAGGTCATGAAGGCGACCAGGAGGTTCTGGCCCAGGGCCAGGTCGCCCTCGTTGGTGGCGGGGCCGTCGGCCAGGACCGTGCCGACCTCGACGCGCTCGCCCTCGGTGGCCACGACCCGCTGGTTGTAGCAGTTGCCCTGGTTGGAGCGGCGGAACTTGGCGACCTTGTAGACGTTCTCGGTGCCGTCGTCGTTCGCCACGCGCACGAAGTCCGCGCAGACCTCGGTGACGACACCGGCCTTGTCGGCCACGAGGACGTCACCGGCGTCGACGGCGGTGCGCCGCTCCATGCCCGTGCCCACCAGCGGGGCGTCGGGGCGGATGAGCGGCACGGCCTGGCGCTGCATGTTGGCGCCCATGAGGGCGCGGTTGGCGTCGTCGTGCTCGAGGAAGGGGATGAGGGAGGTACCCACCGACACCATCTGGCGCGGGGAGACGTCCATGAGGTCCACCTGCGAGGAGGGCACGAGGGCCGGCTCACCGCCGGTGACGCGGCACAGGACGTGGTCCTCGGCGAAGTGGCCGTCCTCGGTGAGGGTGACGTTGGCCTGGGCGATGACGTGGCGGTCCTCGTCGTCGGCCGTCAGGTAGTGGGTCTCGTCGGTGACCCGGCCGTCGACGACGACACGGTAGGGGGTCTCGACGAAGCCGAAGGGGTTGATGCGCCCGAAGGTCGCCAGCGAGCCGATGAGGCCGATGTTGGGGCCCTCGGGGGACTCGATGGGGCACATGCGCCCGTAGTGCGAGGTGTGGACGTCGCGGACCTCCATGGAGGCGCGCTCACGGGACAGACCGCCGGGGCCCAGGGCGCTCAGGCGGCGCTTGTGGGTCAGGCCCGCCAGCGGGTTGTTCTGGTCCATGAACTGGCTGAGCTGGGAGGTGCCGAAGAACTCTTTGATCGCGGCCGTCACGGGCCGGATGTTGATGAGCGTGTTCGGCGTGATGGCCTCGACGTCCTGGGTGGTCATGCGCTCGCGCACCTGACGCTCCATGCGGCTCATACCGGTGCGCACCTGCGCCTGGATGAGCTCGCCCACCGCGCGGATGCGGCGGTTGCCCAGGTGGTCGATGTCGTCGTACTCGACGGCGATCTCGGTGATCTCGCCGTCGCGCACGCCCTCGACGGTCTCGGCACCGGAGTGCAGGGCCAGCAGGTAGCGCAGGGCCGCGACGATGTCCTCGATGCGCAGGGTGGACTCGGTCAGGTCCGAGGCCAGGCCCAGCTTCTTGTTGATCTTGTAGCGGCCGACCTTGGCCAGGTCGTAGCGCTTGGGGTTGAAGTAGAAGTTCTCCAGCAGGGTGCGCCCGGCCTCGACGCTCGGCGGCTCACCGGGGCGGATCTTCTTGTAGATGTCCAGGAGCGCCTCGTCCTGGGTGGTGATCTTGCGGTCCTCGTCCAGGGCGGAGGTCAGGGCCGGGAAGTCGGCGAACTCCTTGCGGATCTCCGACTCGTCCATGCCCAGGGCCAGCAGGAAGACGGTGACGTCCTGCTTGCGCTTGCGGTCGATGCGCACCGAGACGCGGTCGGACTTGTCGATCTCGAACTCGAGCCAGGCACCGCGCGAGGGGATGAACTTGACGTTGTAGACGTACTTGTCCGTGGCCTTCTCGGTGGTGCGCTCGAAGTACACGCCCGGCGAGCGCACGAGCTGGGAGACGACGACGCGCTCGGAGCCGTTGACGATGAAGGTGCCCTTGTCCGTCATGAGCGGGAAGTCGCCCATGAAGACCGTCTGGGACTTGATCTCACCGGTGGAGAAGTTCTCGAAGTCCGCCACCACGTAGAGGGGGGCGGAGTAGGTGAGGTCCTTCTCCTGGCACTCCTCGGCCGTGTACTTCGGCTCCTCGAAGCGGTGGTCGTGGAAGGACAGGGCCATGGTCTCCCCGAAGTCCTCGATCGGGGAGATCTCGTCGAAGATCTCCTCCAGACCGGAGGTCTCGGGCAGGGAGCCCGGGTGCGCCTTGTTGGCGGCGGTCATCCGCTCGCGCCACCTCTCGTTACCGACGAGCCAGTCGAAGCTCTCGGTCTGGAGGGCAAGCAGATTCGGAGCCTGCATGGGCTCGGCGATCTTGGCAAAGTTGATACGACGCGACGCGGTACGAGCGGCGATGTCAGCAGCAGTGGGTGCGGAGGTGCGCGAGGCAGCCAAAGGGGGATCCTTCCCTCAGATCGGGGATCACACAACGCGCACTGCGGGCACCGGGTTGAGTAGAATCTGCGTTGCCGGGCTCACGCCCGCCAGGGTTCCGACGGGCCGGGGCCCGTGCGGAGGGCAGATACTCCTCGCACCAATACACACAATGCACGCAAAGCGCTAGCGTACACGGCCGACGTCAAGGACTCCACGCCGATCCACCCTGGTTCCTTGCGATTCCCACCACAGTCGCGCATACTGCCCCGCCCGTGCCCTCCGCGTGACCTGAATCCCGCTCGACGCTCGGTTCTCGGATGGGCCCTCCTGCGGGATCTCCCGGGCGGCCATTGTCCACCGCGCCACTTGCTCACCGATGCCCGCCCCTGCCTGACGCTGCTGGCCACCGCTACCCACCACTGCCCGCCCCTGCCTGTCGCCGCTTGCCTGCTGCTGCGTGACTACCACTGCCTGACGCTGCTGGCCACCGCCACCC
>CAJZFF010000075.1 GCA_915069725.1 uncultured Actinomyces sp. | reverse complement strand
GCCCGCGGATCGGGAGGCGGGCTCGGAGGGCGCCCCGACCTCCGGCTCGGCGGAGCCGGTCTGCGCGGCTGCGTGCCGATGACCGTGACCGTGACGCTGTGTGTCGCTGGGCGAAGCAGGAGCCGTGCCACTAGCGGCCCACCATGGCGTGGCACCGGCGGGGTGAGCGGCTGCCGGCTCGAGCCCTGAGGTGGACTCAGCCAGTGAGGCGGCGACCAGGGGCGACAGTGCCGAGGGCGTCGAAGGCGCCGCTGTGGGCGCGGCCTGGTCGCCACGATGCGAGTGGTGCTGGTCGTGGTGACGCTCGGAGTGGCCCTCGGGGTGGTGAGCCTGGGGCTGCGCGGGGCTCTGGGCAGCGGGGTTCTCCCGCGTCTGCTCGGGGTCCTCGAAGACCTGGGCGGTGCGCAGTTCCTTGCGGGAGCGCCGGGTGGGGCGAGTGTCACCGGTGACCTGCGGCGAGGAGGAGAAGACGGACGGGGCCCCAGATGCGGCGCTGCGCGCCTGAACCGCCGGCGCGGGCTGCTGGGAGGCGGGCTCGGGCCCTTCGATGGTGCTCTGGCGCCGGCGGGCCATGCGGCTCATCGGTGCGACGGGCTGGGACTGCGCCGGCTCTGCGGGGACAGACGGCGCTGAACCGCTCCCTGGGCGCGTCGCAGGCGTTGCCGGCGCCACGGGTCGCTGCGGGTGGTTCTGCTTCTGCGGGGCGACCGGGACGTCAGGGAGAGCCGATGGACTCGGAGCGGTGACGGGGCTGGAGGCGGCGCCGTTCTCAGCGCGGTGAGTGTGAAGGTCGCGACGTGAGCGGCGAGTGGCTCCGGCGACGTGAGTGGTGTGCGTCGTCGACGGTGACGACGGGGCAGTTCCGGCCTGCGCCTCAGCGACTTGGCGAGCAGCTTCGGCAGCACGTTCCGCCTCGCGACGCTGGCGTCGACTCATGGGCTGCGGGGTCACGCGGGAAGCCTCCAGGTGGCTGAGTGTCATAGGGAAGTCGTTGCGGCCGGTGTCCCGGCTGTGGCGACATGGTGGCTGCCAGAGCGACAGCCTGGGTTGTACTCGGTTAAAACAGTAGCGGTCCGCTGTGAGTCTTGCCAGGAGAACCAGCACACCTTTGTGTGACCTGCACTTCTCACACAAACCCCAGGGGTTCCATCCGACCAGCCGGCCGCAAAGCGGATTCACACGCCATACGAAGGAATCAGCACCTGGCCACCAGCGCTGGAGCAGCGGTCGACGATGGTCGCCCCAGGCGGCCCATGTTGTGGGAATCCGCCGATTCCGCCCTTTAGATCACGATTTAATCACGGCGCTGGTGCTCTTCGCGCTGCATGGCGTCGTTGACCTCGCCGACGAGCTCTTCGAGGATGTCCTCCAGGAAGAGGACTCCGACAAAGCGCCCTTGCGTGTTGCGGACGTGCCCGAGGTGGGCCCCCGAGCGCTGCATGGCCGCCAGCGCCTCCTCGACCTCATCGTCGTAGCCGACGGGCACGAGTGCGCGAGCGCGCCAGGCGGGTACCGGTTCGGTGCGCTCGGCGCCGTCGGCGTAGAGGATGTCCTTGAGGTGCAGGTAGCCGGTGATGGTCGGCTCCTCCCCCTGGTCAACGGCGGCCTGGTCGACGACCAGTGGGAAGCGGGAGAAGCCGGTGGAGGCCACGGCCCGCTCCACGTCCTCCGGGGTGCAGTCCTGGGGCAGAGTGACGAGCTCGCTCAGGGGCACCATGACGCTTCCGGCGGTCTCCTCGGAGAACTCCAGGGCGCCGCTGAGCAGACCGGTGGAGTCCTCCAGGACGCCCTCGGCGGTGGAGCGCTCGACGATGGAGGCGACCTCCTCGGCGTTGAAGGCCGCGGCGATCTCCTCCTTGGCCTCAATGCCCAGGACCTTGAGGACCCCGTTGGCGAAGCCGTTGAGAGCATTGACCACGGGACTGAAAACGCGCGAGCACCACACCAGGGGCGGGGCGAGCCAGCGCACGGCCTTCTCCGGGGAGGCGATGGAGATGTTCTTGGGCACCATCTCCCCGGCGACGACGTGCAGGCCCACGACGATGACCAGGGCGATGAGGACGGCCACGGCATGGGAGCCGGAGTGCCCGACGCCGACGGTCGAGAGCAGGGGCTCCAGGGCGTGGGCGATGGCCGGCTCGGCGACGACGCCCAGGCCGGTGGAGCACAGGGTGACGCCGAGCTGGGCGGTGGCCAGCATGCGCGAGACGTTCTGGAGGACCCACAGGGCGGTGGCGGCGCGGGTGTCGCCGGCCTCGGCCAGCGGCTCGAGCTGGCTGCGGCGCGAGGAGGTGACGGCGAACTCGGCGCCGACGAAGAAGGCGTTGCCGGCCAGGAGGATGGTGGTCATCAGGAGGGCGAACGGAGTACTCATCGGCGCTCCCCCTCCGGTCCTTGGCTTCCGGGGGCGGCATCGGGGTCCTTAGGGCGCACGTGGAGGCGGGTGACGCGGCGCCCGTCCATGGCGTCGACGGTCAGGGACGCGTGAGCCAGCTCGACGACGTCGCCAACGACGGGGATGCGGCCGAGCTCGGTCATGACCAGGCCGCCGAGGGTCTCGTAGGGGCCGTCGTCGGGCACCTGGATGGCGGCGCGGGTGGCGAGCTCGTCGGGGCGCATCCACCCGGGGACGACCCAGTGGCCCGAGGGGTCGAGGTGGGCGCCGGCGCGGCGGCGGTCGTGCTCGTCGGCGACGTCCCCGACGACCTCCTCGACGGCGTCCTCGAGGGTGACGACGCCGGCGGTGCCGCCGTACTCGTCGACGACGATCGCCATCTGGGAGCCCTGGGCGCGCAGCTCGACGAGCAGGTCGGCCAGCGGCATGGTCTCGGGGACGCGGGGCGCGGGGGTCATGAGGGAGGTGGAGGCCACCGGCACGTCGGCGCGCCGCTCGTAGGGGACGCCGATGGCGCGGCGCAGGTGGACGATGCCCATGACGTCGTCGACGTCGCGGCCGATGACGGGGAAGCGGGAGTGGCCGGTGGCGCGGGCCAGGTGCACGACATCCTCGGCGGAGTCATCGGCCTCGAGGGTGTGGAGGCGGCCGCGGTCGGTCATGACGTCGACGGCGGTCAGGGCCCCCAGTCCGATGGAGCGGGTGAGCAGGGTGGCGGTGGAGGCGTCGAGGGTGCCCTCCTCGGCGCTGTGGCGCACGAGGGAGGCGAGCTCGCCGGCGCTGCGAGTGCCGCTGAGCTCCTCGGCGGGTTCGATGCCCATGGCGTGCAGGACGGCGTTGGCGGCGCCGTTGAGCAGGACGATGAGGGGCTTGAGGAGGGTGGTGAAGCCCGTGAGGAAGGGGGCCACGAGGCCGGCGGCGCGCATGGGGTCGGACAGGGTGGCGTTCTTGGGGATGAGCTCGCCGATGACCATGGAGAAGGCGTTGACGACGATGAGCGCGATGACGACTGCGGCGCCGGTGGCCACGGAGGTGGCCAGCCAGTGGCTCATGAGGCCGGTGAGCAGGTTCGCGAGGGCAGCCTGCATGGTGTAGCCCAGCAGCACCGTGGTCAGGGTGATGCCGACCTGGGCGCCGGACAGGAGGGTGGACAGCCGGCCCAGGGCGCGCCGGACGGTGGTGGCGCGCTTGTCGCCGGTGGCGGCGCGGGTCTCGACGGTGGAGGGGTCGAGGGCGACCAGGGAGAACTCTCCGGCCACGAACAGGGCGGTGCCCACGGTGAGGACCACGCCGACGGCGATCATGAGCCAGTCGGTCATGCGGGCCCCTCCCCCACGTGGGATGCGGCGTGGGCGCCGGAGGCGGACGAGTCGGGGTGGGGGTGGTCAGAGGCGGGCGAGGAGGCGCGGTGCGTGCGGGTGCGGCGCCTCGAGGCCCGGCGGAAAGCCGATCGCATAGTGACCGAACGGTACCACCGCGGCAGTAGTAAGGCCGAGACCGGCGCCATGCCTCAGGTGCGCATCGCCGGGGCACTGAATTCTCACGATTCAGGTAACCTACGCCACAGACTAAGTCAGCATGGAGGTTGCGATGCTGCCACGGAAGCCACAGAAAGCGGTCCACTCAACCGACCCTGGCCAGTCCGGCTTATGGCCCCTTCTAACATTTGGCGGCGGCATTGCCGGAGCCTCGATTCTGTACTTCGCAACGCACAGCTCAGCATGGACAACAGGAGGAGGCACTATCGGAGCCGCTGTTGGAGCAACAGCGGCAGCAACACCCCAGCTCCGCGATTGGGTCTCCACGCGCTCCCGCAGGCGACAAATCGCCGAATCAGCAGGGGTTGCAACCGACGTCACCGGACAACCCTTAGAGTCCCTGCGGGTACATAGTTCAGATCGCGATATCACCGAGTTCGTTCCTCGAGACATTCAACACCAGCTAGTCGAACACCTCAACAACGGCACACCCGTTCTCATTGAAGGCCCATCCATGTCCGGGAAGACTCGCCTGGCAATAGAGACGATTCGCTCCTACTGGCCGGAGGCCCCCTTCTGGTTCCCGCGAGGCGATGACGATATCGAGCAACTCCTCAGCAGCAGCCAACAGCCAGCACCCCATACCGTCATCCTCCTAGATGATCTCGACAGGTTTCTATCCAACCAGAGCCTAACACTCGGACTACTCAACCAGTGGACAAAAAACTCCTGCATCATCATCGCCACCATGATGCACTCACAGTATGTCAAACATAGCGACCGCGCCAACGAAACAGCTTCGGGATGGGACACAGTCAATCGTTTCAAGAAAATCACACTTAACTCATCACTATCAATAAAAGAACTCAATGCCGTAAAACTCACATCTTACGCGAATCTATTATCCCAGATCGAGAGCATTGGCTTAGGACCCCTACTCGGATGCGCAGAAGCGGTACGCACAGCATTTGCAGACGAACTCAAGGTTCACTCGCGGAGCGGAACACTCATCAAAGCGGCAGCTGACTGGCGCCGCATCGGTTTAGGACCCGCATCAAAGGACCAACTCATTTCCTTTTCTAAGGCACACACGGACAGCACGAAACAAACGTCCGAATGGGACAGAGCATGGAAATACGCAACAAACCCCATAAACAACACAGTGCCGCTTCTTCGTCAAATTGGAGATGACCTGTGGGAGGTTCTTGATATCATCGCAGATGAAGCGGATTGGATTATCTCGGAACACACCTTCAAATCCCTGCAAAATATCGCACTTTCTACACAGCAGGCGCGTCAATCAGCCATTGCCATGATGCTATACGGCGCTCCCCCCTCCTCAACAGACGCCATGTTTCAACACGCTATCGACACCAACCCTCACGACATAACCATTCTCGGCGACTACGCACTCTTTCTAGAAACGGTACGAGGAGACATAAATCAAGCCGAGCAGGTATTCCAGCACGCTATTGCAGTTGACCCCCACCACGCCAACACACTTGGCAACTACGCTCTCTTCCTGCAGAACCAAAAAGGCGACACAGGCCAGGCGCAAATTATATTCCAGCAGGCCATCGAAGCCGACCCCCACGACGCATCCAACCTTGGCGACTACGCACTGTTCTTACACACCATCGTCAACGATACCGACCAAGCCGAAACAATGTACAAACGGGCCATCGACGCCGACCCCCACAATGCGACTAACCTCAGAAACTACGCAGCCTTTCTGCAGTACCAACAACATGACATGGATGGGGCCGAGGAAATGTACAGACAGGCCATAACCTATGAGTCTCGCAACACAATCGAACTCACCCCATTTACATGCAACTCCATTCTAGAAACCGCACACATCGAGAAGAGCCAGACTCGGGATATGTACATATTATCCATCGAAGCTAACTCCAGCAACACATCCACACTTGGCCTTTATGCCAATTTTCTAGAAACCGTGCGCGGGGAAACAAATCAAGCCCAGAGAATGTACATAAAAGCCATCGAAACCACGCCGAAAGATACCTACACTTTAGTTAACTACGCTATCTTTTTGGAGACAGTGCGTAGTGAAAGAGATCAGGCTACAGCAATGTTCCAGAGAGCCGCAGAAGTTGCACCCAGCGACCCCTATGTCGCTACCAACTATGCACTCTTCTTGCAGTTTGAGTGCGGCGAAATGGATCAAGCTCAAGCGATGTTCGAAAAAGCAACAGAAAACACCTCTAAGGAGTCCTACGTTTTTGGCATCTATGCCAATTTTCTGTTCACCGTGCGGCACGACATGGACCGGGCGCAGGAAATGTTCCAGCGTGCCATCGAGACCAACCCCAGTGATGCAACCGCACTCGGCCTATACGCTCGTTTCCTGTTCGCCACATGCGGCGATATGGACCAGGCCCAGGACATGTATCAGCAAGCCATCGACCTCGACCCCCACGACGCACCCACACTCGGCGGCTACGCCCTCTTCCTCCACACCGTTCGAGGTGACATGAACCAGGCCCAGAACATGTACCAACAGGCAATCAACGCCGACCCCAGTAACGCCAGAAACCTCCGCACCTACGCCAACTTCCTCAAGAACGTTCGCGGCGACATGAACCAGGCCGATCAGATGTACCTGCAGGCCATCGCCGCAGACCCTGCCGATGCCACCATCCTCGGCAACTACGCCAACTTCCTCAATACCGTCCGCGGCGACATGGACCAGGCCCAGAACATGTACCACCGGGCCATCACAGCCGACCCACACCACGCCAACAACCTCGGCAACTACGCTCAGATTCTCTTCGCCAAGTCGGATGATACCGAGGCGATCAGTCTGACCGAAAAGGCGATTGCCCTAGCTGACAACGACAACACACCTTTACTAACCGAATGCCATTACTACCTATTTTCCCATTCACCCGAGCACCGCAAGGAGTCCGGAGGAGCGCTCAAGGCCCTTCTGGCAGAGGGCGTGACGACAGGTGATTGGTCATTTGAGATGAACTTGGAGCGGCTCCGACGCGAGGAGGACCCTCGGCTGGAGCTGCTCGAGGCGGTGGCTCGCACGCTCAAAGATGGCGACATGGCCCGACTCGACGCCTTCGAGGAGTGGCGAGGCCTGTAGGTAGCCGCCATCGGGCCGGCCGCCGGGCCGGGACCGCGAGCGCGTTACACCTGGGACACGCATGTGTCTTTGGTCCCGTGTTTGCTCGCATGAGACGCCCTTCACCTTCTAGGATGTCTGGTGAACACCGCCGTTCCTCCCCCGGGGTCCCGCTGAGGCTCCCAGTGTCGGAACGGGAGACTGACGAGCTCCGAGGAGACCCGACGTGCCCACGCAGGACCAGATCAGCCCAGGCTTCGGTGCCAATGAGTGGATGGTGGAGGAGATGCGGGCCGCCTGGTCGGCTGATCCCTCCTCCGTGAGTCCCCAGTGGCGCGAGCTCTTCGAGACCGATCCGAGTGCTGGTCTGCACCAACCGGGCCCTGCCTCCTCCAACGACTCTGCGTCGTCGGCCTTCGGTGGGCCACGCCGGGCCACCATCACGCCCCAGGCCGCCTCCACCCTGCGCCGCTCCTCCGCCGTCCAGGACGTCACGCGCTCCGACCTGCCGCCGGCCCCGATGGCCGGGGCGGCGATGTCCTCTTCATCGGGGACTCACAGGGCCCCGACCTGCCGGTGCCCCAGCGG
>CAJZFF010000074.1 GCA_915069725.1 uncultured Actinomyces sp. | reverse complement strand
GCTCTGGCGGCTATACGTCGGCACTGGCCCCCAAGCCCTCGATCATTCCGCTGCGGCCGCTGTCCATCGGGGAGATCCTCGGGGGAGCCTTCGAGTCCCTGCGCGCCAACCCCAAGGCCATGTTCGTGCCCTCGCTGGTGGTGATGGGCATCGTGGGGCTCTTGTCCGCCGGCAGCTTAGCCCTGTTCCTGTCCCGGCTCGGCCTGCCGAACCTGACGTCCGGGGAGGCTGAGCTCTCCGAGGCCGACCTGGACAACATCGGGTCATCGTTGGTGGGCCTGCTCGTCCAGCTCGGCGTGACCAGCGTGCTGAGCATGATGGCCACCTCGATCATCATCGGCCTGCTCATCGTGACCGTCTCACGCACCATTCTGGGCCGCAAGGCGTCCCTCGGCGACGTGTGGCAGCGCACCCGGCCGCGAGTGTGGGCGCTCATCGGCCAGACGCTCCTCATCGAGCTCATCCTCGCGGTCATCACCGCCGTCTTCGTCGCCGTCGCCGTCGGCATCGGCTGGGCCCTCCTGGGGAACGTCATCGCCAACGGGGCCTCTGAAGACTCCGCAGGAACCTTCGTCGTCGCCTTCCTGGTGCTCCTGGCGCTGCTCATCGTGCTCGGGCTGGCGGTCTTCGCTCTGATGTGCAAGCTGTGCCTGGCGCCGGCGGCACTGGTCCTGGAGAACATCGGCGTCATGGAGGGGATCTCCCGCTCCTGGACCCTCACGCGGGGCTACTTCTGGCGGATCGTCGGTATCCGTCTGCTCTCCTTCATCATCGTCTTCTTCGCCACCCAGATCGTGTCCCAGGGCGTGTCCATCGTCATGCAGGGACTCGTCTACGCCGCCCCGGACATGACCCTCGCGATCCTGGTGGCATCGACGCTTCTCAGCAGCCTCATCCAGGCCGCGATCCTGCCCTTCGACTCCGCCGTGGTCGCGCTCATGTACACCGACCTGCGGATGCGCTCGGAGGGCCTGGACGTCGAGCTGCGTCACGCCGCCGGAGTATGAGCCGGCCGTGACTCTCAGGACGATCAGCGCGCAGGCCCCGGCGACCCCTGACGCCGACGAGGCCCGGCGTGCCGCGGGCAGGGAGCTCTCCCGTCCGATCTACCACGACCATCACGATCTGTGGGACCGACTCTGGAGCTGGCTCAAGGGGCTCTTCGACGTCGACAGCATGGTCCCCGGGGTTCCCCCCTGGGTGTCCACACTCATCGTGGTCCTCGTCGTTGCCGCCGGTATCGCGCTGCTGATCCTCCTGCTGACCAGGCTGTCCTCGGCCCGCCGGGTGGCGACGCCGCCCTCGCTGTCGGTATTCACCGACGACCGCGATGCCGACACCCTGACCCGAGCCGCGGACACGGCGGCCGCGCAGGCCGACTTCACCACCGCCGTCGTCGAACGCTTCCGCGCCATCATCCGCTCCCTCGATGAGCGCGGGATCATTGACGAGTACCCGGGCATGACGGCCCTGGAGGCGGCCACTCTCACCCACCAGGCCCTCGGCGAGCACCGGGTTGTGGCCCCGTTGTACGAGGCCGCCCACCTGTTCGACGCCGTCCTCTACGGTCGAGTGGTCTCCACCAGCGCCCAGGACCAGCAGATGCGCGAGCTCGCCGATCAGATGACCACGGTCCGCCTCCCCAGCGGACGCGCCCTCGTCGGCGCCTCCGCCCAGGCCCCGGGGACTCCGGCATGAGCACTCCCACGACGACGTCGCAGCCCCCGGCTCCCCCGGCCGCCCCTCTCGAGGCCTCCCAATCCCAGGTGACGGGTCCGCGCTGGTCCCGGCGCTGGCGCCGGTGGCGCCCGGGGGTCATCGCGGTGGCCCTCATGCTCATCCCCGTCCTGGTGACCGTGTGGGCTCGGACCATCACCTCCACGACGCCGCTGGCCATCGACAACCCCAAGGACTGGGGAACCATGGCGCTGGCCGAGCTGCTGCGCCACGAGGGGATCTCCGTGAGCAAGGCCGGCAGTCTCTCAGAGGCCGTGGACGCCGGCCGCCAGGGCGCGACCATCGCCGTGGTCAACGCCGACCAGCTCAGCGACCAGGACAGGCGGGCCCTGGCCCAGGCGGGGGGAGACGTCGTCGTCATCGGTGCCAAGGGGGGCGGCAACGCCTTGGCGGGACTGACGGATATGACCGCCAAGGGCACCGCGGCATCGACCTCCTCCACCCTGGCGCCGCAGTGCGACGACGCCGATGCCCACGCCGCCCGGAGCCTGGCCGGTACGCGCGCCTCGGTGTCCCTGCAGGGCGATGGCGACGCCGTCGGCTGCTTCCCGGTGGGCGAGGACCGTTACGCCTATGCCACCGACTCCCTGCCCAGCGGTGCCACGCTGCGGGTCCTGCCCGATCCCGCGCCGGTGACCAACGCGCACCTGGCCCAGGAGGGGCACGCAGCCTTGGGAGTACGCGCACTGGGCCACCACAGCCGCGTGCTGTGGTTGGACGGAGAGCACATGGAGGCGCCCTCCGTGTGGAACTCCTCCTCCACTCCCCCCTGGCTTCCGGTCCTCATCTTCCAGCTCCTCGTCATCGCCGGCGTGCTGGCGATCGTCCAGGGGCGTCGCTTCGGCAGCATCGTGAGCGAGGACCTGCCCGTCGTCGTGCGCTCCATCGAGACCACGGTGGCCCGCGGGCGTCTCTACCGTCAGGGCTCGGACCGGCCCCGTGCGGCCCAGGCCCTGCGCTCGGGCGCCGCGCTGCGTCTGGGCGCCACTCTGGGCCTGCCGCCCGGGACCTCGCGCCGTGACGTCATCGCCGCCGTCTCCCTGGCCTCGGGCATCGCCCCGGCCACGGTGGACTCTCTTCTTTACGGCCCGCCGCCCACCAGCGACAACGCCCTGGCCACCCTGGCAGTTCAGCTCGACCAACTCGAGAGCGAGGTTCACTCCACATGAGCACGGACAGCACCGACCCGACCCGCGCCCCGGGCATCGCAGGCGAGGCGGATACCGGCGCCCCCCACCCTCAGGCCCCCGAGGGCCCGGACGCATCGGGGACCCACAGCGCCCCACAGGTCTCCCCGCCCTCCCCCCACGGGGAGGACGGCTCCGACCCGCGCAGGCGCCTGGTAGCCGTGCGCAGCGAGGTGGGCAAGGCCGTCGTCGGTCAGGAGGCGGCTGTGACCGGGCTGGTCATCGCCCTGCTGGCCGGCGGGCACGTCCTTCTCGAGGGGGTCCCCGGCGTGGCCAAGACCCTCCTGGTGCGGTCACTGGCCACCGCGCTGGATCTGGAGACCAAACGCATTCAGTTCACCCCCGACCTCATGCCCGGTGACGTCACCGGCTCACTCATCTACGACTCCCGCAGCGCCCAGTTCTCCTTCCGGGCCGGCCCCGTCTTCACCAACCTCCTGCTGGCCGACGAGATCAACCGGACCCCACCCAAGACGCAGTCGGCACTGCTGGAGGCCATGGAGGAGCGCCAGGTCTCCATCGACGGCGAGCCCCGGGCCCTGCCGGATCCGTTCATGGTGATCGCCACCCAGAACCCGGTGGAGTACGAGGGGACCTACCCGCTGCCCGAGGCCCAGCTGGACCGTTTCCTGCTCAAGTTGGTGCTGCCCCTGCCCGAACGGGCCCAGGAGATCGAGGTGCTCTCCCGCCACACCTCAGGATTCGATCCGCGCGACCTGCTCTCGGCGGGGCTGCGGGCCGTCGCCGGGGCCCAGGAGCTGGCTCAGGCCCGGGCCCAGGCGAGCACGGTCGGAGTCACGCCGGAGGTGCTGGCCTACGCGGTGGATCTCGTGCGCGCCACCCGCTCCATGCCCTCGGTGGCCCTGGGGGTCTCGCCGCGTGGGGCCACAGCGCTCCTGGCCGCATCACGCGCCTGGGCCTGGCTCGCCGGCCGGTCCTTCGTCACTCCCGACGACATCAAGGCACTGGCGCTGCCGGCTCTGCGACATCGCATCAAGCTGCACGCCGAGGCCGAGATGGAGGGCATCACCCCTCAGTCCGTCATCGAGGCCGTGCTGCGAACCGTTCCGGTCCCGCGCTGAGGCATCGGCCGCCGAAGACCACGAACACAGAACCGATCAGCTGACCGACTCACAACAGGAGTGGCATGTTCCTGACGATGCGCGCCGTATGGGCGATGCTTGCGGGGATCGCCCTGGTCCTCATCGCGCCGCGCCCGGCCACCGTGCTGGCCTGGGCCGGAGTGGTCATGGTCCTCGTCGTGATCGACGTGGTGAGTGCCCCCTCACCCGCAGTACTGCGGGCCTCGCGCTCCGTGAGCCACGGCGTGCGGCTGGGCGAGTCGATCACTGCGACGCTGACGCTCACCAACACCGGTCGGCGCACGGCCCGCGTCCTGCTACGCGACGCCTGGCCCCCCAGCGCCGGGGCGACCCACGAGCGCGGGACGATGACGCTCCCGCCTGCCCAGCGCCGTCGCCATTCCACGGTACTCACGCCCCGACGCCGGGGGGATCGTGAGGCGGGACCGCTGACCATCAGGGTGATGGGGCCTCTGGGCATCGCAGGGCGCCAGGCGTCATTGAGCGTTCCGGCCTCCGTCCGGGTCCTGCCGGCCTTCCGCTCACGCCACCACCTGCACTCGCGCCTGGCCCGGCTGCGGGAGATGGACGGACGCAGCGCCGTCATGGTGCGCGGGGAGGGGACCGAGTTCGACTCTTTGCGCGAGTACGTGGTCGGAGACGACGTACGCTCCATCGACTGGCGATCCACCGCCCGCCGGGGCGAGGTGCTGGTGCGCACCTGGCGCCCGGAGCGCGATCGGAGGGTTCTCATCATCATCGACTCGGGTCGCCTGTCCGCCGCCCGACTGGGGGACGCCCCCAGGCTCGACGCCCAGATCGAGGCCACCCTGCTGCTGGCGGCCCTGGCCTCCCGCGCCGGTGACCGGGTCGACGTCCTGGCCATGGACGACGCCGTGCGCGCACAGGTGCGGGGCAGCGCCGGACCGGTGCTCATGACCGAGCTGGCCGAGCACCTGACCGACGTGGAGCCGCGCCTGACCGAGCTCGACTGGACCCTCGTGGCCTCTCTGGTGCGCACCACGCTCTCGCAGCGCGCACTGGTGGTGGTCATCTCCGCCCTGGACGGCAGCGCCGGGGACGCGACGATGATTCGGACGCTGGCGGCTCTGGCCCGGGAGCACACGATTGTTCTCGCCTCGGCCCTGGACCCCGAGCTGGAGGAGCTCAGATCGACGCGTGACGACACCAACTCCGTGTACGTGGCCGCCTCCGCGGAGAAGGACCTGGTGGAGATGCACGCCGTGCGCCGCCGCCTGAGCCACGGCGGGGTGGAGGTCGTGGAGGCACCCGACCAGGGACTCGCCCCAGCGCTGGCCGACTGCTACCTGGCCCTCAAGGCGGCGGGGCGTCTATGAGGCGCACTGCGACGACGCCCGGTTCAGCCGGCCTCGGGCTGGACGTAGCCGGCCTCATCCTCCTCGAGGTCACCCGTGGATCCTGCGGCGACGGCGGAGCGGCCCAGGATGAGGGTGTAGGCCCACAGCAGTGCCAGCGCACCGGCTCCGATGGCGATCTTGACCAACCAGGGGATGGGGGCCGGAGTCACGAAGGCCTCAATGAGTCCGGCGACGGCCAGGGCGGCGGTCAGGCCCACGGCCACCGTGATGAGGGCGCGTCCCTCTGCGGCCAGCGCGGCGGCGCGTCTGCGGGGGCCGGGGACCAGCATGGTCCAGAAGAGCTTGAGTCCGGCCGCGCCGGCGATGAAGATGCAGGTCAGCTCCAGCAGGCCGTGCGGCGAGATGAGCGAGAGGAACACGCCGAGCATGTCGTGGTCGGCCAGGATCGCCCCGGACTGTCCCACGCTGACGGCGTTCTGGTACAGCATGTAGAGCGGCAGGAACCCCGTGATCCCTCCGGCCACGCAGATCGCTGCGATACGGGCGTTATTCGTCCACACCGCAGCGGCGAAGTCGGGGGCGGAGTACGTGGAGTAGTAGGACTCGAAGGCCTCATGGGCGTAGCTGTCCAGCTTCTCGGGGCTGCCCAGAGCAGCCATGGCCTCCGGACTGCGCAGGGTCCACGCCCCCACCACCAGCGCCAGGGCGATCTCGGCAACCATGACCCCGCAGGTCCACCACCGGATGCGGTAGAGGGCCGCGGGCACGGACTGGAGAATGAAGCGGCGCACCGAGTGGCTCCTCACCTCCCGCGTTCCGGTCAGACGGCCACGAGCCGTGGCCACTCGGGAGGACAGCTCGGCGATGAGCTGCGGATCAGGCGCGGCCGAGCGCACCCGCGACAGATGACGGGCGCAGGTGCGGTAGAGAGCCACGAGCTCATCGGTCTCAGCCCCGCTGAGGTGGCCACGCCCCACGAGCACATCGAGACGTTCCCACTGATCGCGGTGCGCCGCGGAGAAGGCATCAAGATCCACGCAAGGAGTCTGTCATGACGGCCGCATCCCCCACATCCTCCGAGCGGATGATCGAGCCCGAGCTGCTCATCACCGGGGAGGCGGTCGCCCTGGAGATCACCCCGGCAACGGTCGCCAACCGCATCGCTTCGGGGCTCATCGACTACGCCGTCTACACCCTGGGGGCAGGACTGTCCGTGGTCGTGGTGATGGTGCTGGCCATCTCCTCCGGCTCGGAGTTCCGAGAGAATCTCGCGTTGACCCGGGCGATGCTGTCCCTGGTCATCCTCGCCTGGTTGGTCGTCATCCCCCTGCTCGTCGAGCTTCTCAGCGGGGGCCGGAGCCTGGGCCGCATGGTGACCGGGGCACGGGTGGTGCGCGACGACGGCGGTACCGTCAGGCTGCGCCACTGCCTGGTGCGCACGCTGCTGGCCGTCGTCGAGATCTGGGGCACCTGGGCCGTGCCTGCCCTGTGCGCCAGCATCGTCTCCAAGCGGGGGAAGCGGTTCGGGGACATGCTGGCCGGCACCTACGTGGTTCGAGAGCATCACCGCTCCCTCGCGGCGCCACCGCTGCTGATGCCCCCCGAGCTGGCCCAGTGGGCGGCGGGCACGGACCTGCGCGCCCTGCCCGGGAACCTGAGCCTGACGGCGCGCACCTTCCTGCAGCGCGCCTCCTCCCTCGTGCCCTCCTCCCGCCACCAGCTGGGACTCGAACTGGCCTCTCAGGTCCAGGGATACGTCTCTCCCCCGCCTCCCGCCGGCACGCACCCCGAACGGTTCCTTGCCGCGGTTCTCACCGAGCGGCGCAACCGTGAGCTGGTGCTGGAGAGCCGCGACCGCCGGCTGGAGGAGGACGTGCTCCGAGACATGGCTCGTCCTCCCTACGAGGTGGGCCCGGAGGCCCGACGGCGCTGAAGCCCCCTCCTCACACCTGGGACGGATCATCCGGGTTGGAACGGGGCGCGCCGCCTCATCCCAGCGGGTCAGGGTCGGGAGCGCACACGCGTCGTGCCTCGTGGACCAGGAGGATCGGCACGCCGTCGCGCACCGGGTAGGCCAGGCCCGCGTTCTGAGAGACGAGTGTCGGGTGACCGGCGTCGTCGATGCCGTCAACGAGCTCGTCCCCACTCAGCGGGCAGCGCAGGACGGCCCTCAGCCCGGAGGGGAGGAGACGCGGCTCGGGCACGGATGCGTTGTCCGGCAGGCTCATACGTCGTCCTTCTGTCCGCGCAGGACCCGCAGGTGTCCACGCCGCAGGATCTCGTCCTCGGCGATCTCCGGCGGGGG
>CAJZFF010000073.1 GCA_915069725.1 uncultured Actinomyces sp. | reverse complement strand
CCTGCCTGGAGGTGGGCGCCGACTTCTCGGTGTCCTGGGAGAGCCTGCGGCTGGACTCGCCGCCCACTGCGCCCGTGGACCTGCCGGACCCGCTGGAGACGGCCCATGAGGCCGCCGAGTCCCTGACGGGGCGGGTGCTGGGCCTGCGTCCCGAGGAGATGCACCGCATCGACCTCGTGGGCCGCGGCGGCCTGGGAGCGCCGGGCTGAGACCCCCGAGGGCCTGGGCCCCGTCGCCCTTGAGTGCTGTCCGCTACCGGTATTTCCCGTCTTTTCAACGGCTGGGGTCGGGTGTTCCCTCACGGCCCGGGGCCTGGTCGACCCTTGCGTGAACTCCCGAGAAGGAGTACACACTTAGGTATGCCTCACCAAAGCGGGTGGGGCGAGTTGCCTCTCGGGGTGACACCCCTGGGGTGGTTCGTTCGACGTGGTGATCGCACGGCTCGGCTCAGGCATTTCTCTGGGTAAGTCAATAATGATAATGATTTGCAAAACGGGTTGGCGGCGGAGTAGATGTGCGGTCATCACGCCGGCGTGCCCAACCAGGCGCGCCCCGGGGCTCCGGCACGAGGCCGGAACGGTCACCGTGACCCGTGAGAACACGCAAGGAGAAAGCATGAGCATCACCAACCGCACGCCGGCCGCCGCCACCGAGCAGGACAGGCCCTCGGTTCACACCTCATCGCGCTCGGGCCTGGCCGACTCAGCGCTCGGAACCCGCAACCTCATGACGATCGCCGCATTGGCGGTCGTCTCCATGATCCTCCTGGTGCCCCTGAACTACCTGGCCCCGGCGGCGGGAGCCTCCCGAGACGCAGTTCTCCTGGGCTGCGCAATCATGGGACTGTGGCTCGTTCCCTTCCTGCTGCCAGCCACCGTCGTGCGCCGCCCCGGCGCCGTGATGATCGCGGCCCTGCTCATGGGGATCATGAGTGTCTTCACCACTCCGACGGGTCCCGCCGCCATCGTCGGCACCCTCATCGGCGGGGCCTTCGTCGAGGTGCCCCTGGCCATCCTGCTCTACCGGAAGTGGACCTGGTGGTCCTTCCTCATCTCAGCGGCGACTTTCGGCCTGCTCAACGGCATCATGTACGTCTCCGTCATGAGTGCCTCAGCGGGTATGGCCTCGGCGAGCGCCGGCGTCGTCATCGCCGTGGTCTCGGCCCTGGTCGGCGGCGGCCTCACCATTGTGCTGACCCGACTGCTCAACCGCGCCGGCGTCGGCATCGATCACCGCATGACCGGCCGTGCCTGAGTCAGCGCCTGCCGTGCTCGCTGAGCACGAGACCGAACAGTCTCCGTCAGGGGCAGCAGAAGCGGCGCTAGTGAGCATCGAGGGCCTCAGCGTCCACTACCTCGGGCGCGAGAGCTGGGTCCTGAACTCGGTGAGCCTTACCCACCTGCGCGGCCAGGTCTCCGCCGTCATCGGCCCGTCGGGCTGCGGCAAGACCACGTTGGTGCGTGCCCTGTGCGGTCTTGTCCCGCACTGCCTGCCCTCGGAGTACGCCGGCAGCCTGAGGCTGGCCGGCACCGAGGTCGCCGACGCCACCGTCCAGACCCTGGCCCAGACCGTCGCCTACGTCGGCCAGAGCCCCGACGCCGCCGTCGTCACCCGCACCGTCCACGACGACGTCGCCTTCCCGCTGCAGAACCTGTGCCTGACCAGGCCGGAGATCACCGCGCGGGTCGAGCAGGCCCTGCGTGCGGTGGGACTCATCGAGCGCATCTGGGACGACCCCTGGACGCTCTCGGGCGGACAGCGTCAACGACTCGCGCTCGCCGTCGCCCTGGCCATGCGCCCACAGCTCCTCGTGCTCGACGAGCCAACCAGCACCATCGATGCCACCTGCCGGGAGGAGTTCTACACCCTCATCTCCTCCCTGACAGCCACGGGCACGGCGGTCGTCGTCATCGACCACGACCTCGACCCGGTGCTACCCATCGTGGACCAGGTCCTGGCTCTGGATACAGCCGGAGGCATCATCGCCGTCGGCACCCCGCGTGAGGTCTTCATGGGGCACCGCAGCGAGCTGACCGACGCCGGCGTGTGGATGCCCCGGGCGCTGCGTGACGTCGAGGATGGCCTCCCCGCGAGCTCTTCCGCACCTGACGTACCACTGACCTGCGCCGAAGCCGGAATCCATGTGCCGCGACTCGCCGATCTGTGCGCGGACGTCGAGGTGCGCTACCTGGAGAAGCAGACGCGGGACTCCGCTGAGAACTGGCAGCAGGTCGAGGTCATCGACACCCGTGACGCGCTCGCCGGCCGCGCCCGGTCGGAGCCCAGAACCAGTGTCGAGCTGGTCGACCTCGAAGTGCCGGGCCGCTCACCTCGGGTATCCATGCGTCTGGGTGGCGGCGAGCTCGTGGCGCTGGTCGGCCCCAACGGAGCGGGCAAGTCCTCGATCCTGTCCGCCCTGGCCGGACTCGTGCGCTCCACCGCATCCAAGGCGGTAGTCGGTGGCCGGGACGTCGGCAAGGGCAGGCACCTGGTCGGATACGTCTTCCAGAATCCTGAGCACCAGTTCGTGGCCACCACCGTCGGGGCCGAGCTCGCTGTCGGAGGGACCTCGCCGGAGCGGGTCGATGAGCTCCTTGAGCAGTTCCACTTGACCGCCCACCGGGACCACCATCCCCTGACCCTCTCGGGCGGTCAGGCCCGCAGGCTCTCGGTGGCCACCATGGTCAGCGAGGAGCGCGACGTCGTCGTCCTCGACGAGCCCACCTACGGGCAGGACTGGGATAACACCTGCGAGCTCATGGACTTCATCGACCAGCTGCGCCACCAGGGGCGTACGGTCATCATGGCCACCCACGACCTCGAGCTCGCCCTGGAGCACTGCACCCATATCGTCGCCCTGCCCCGGGTGGCCGGCACCGGAGCGGCGGAGTCGCGCGTCGGTCTGCCCGAGCCCGCCCCGGTGCTGCCCCGGCCCCAGCCACGGCCAGGTCTGTTCACCTCGCTCAACCCCTTCACCCTCTTCGCGTCGGTCCTGCCGGCCATGGTGATGGTCTTCGCCCTGCGCAACCATCACCTCAACCTGGGCATCCTGCTGACCTCCTCGGTCCTCATCGTCGCCGCGCGCGCCTCCCTGAGACGCACTGTGGCCTCGGTGATCGCCCCCTGGGTGGTCACCGCACTCATGACCTGGATCTTCAGCAGCGGGGTCCACCACCAGGAGACGGCGGCGCGCCTTTACGACCTGGGTGACGCGGTGACGGGAGGAACCGGTATCGGCGCGCTCATCGCACTGGTCCTCGTCTCGGGCGTCTCCACCGACCCCGAGGCCCTCATCCGCACCCTGACCACCACCTTCCGCATGCCCTACCGCCTCGGGGCGGCGGGCACCGCGGCCATCGCCTTCATCACCCGCTTCCACGGCGACTTCGTCCTCCTTCGTACCGCCAGGGCGCTGCGCGGGGTCGGTGGCCGCTGGGGGATGCTCGCGCCCGTGGTCCGTTGGATCGGCTCCATCCTGCCGCTGATGATCCTTGCCATCCAGCACGCCGAGCGCGTTGCCCTGTCCATGGACTCACGTGCCTTCGGCGCCCATCGACGGCGCACCGAGATGGCTGACGAGCCCTGGAGAGGACGCGACTGGGGAGTCGTCGTTCTCGCCTGGGCGCTGGCCCTCATCATCTGGAACACCCTCCGCTGAGGAGACAACCATGCCTAAGCAACCGATGCACCAGGCGAGTCACCAGGAGGCCGCAGGCGTCACCGTCGGCGAGCTCATCCGACCGGCGCGCCCGGCCATGATCGCGACCGGGCTGCTGACCGCCCTCGGAGCGCTGCTGTCCATCGTCCCCTTCGAGGCCATGCGCAACCTGGCGGCCATCTGGCTGGGCGAGTCCTCACCGCAGGGCTGGCGCGGCAGCCCATGGGCCTGGGCAGCCATCGCCGTCGGAGCGCTCTTCGCCTCCCAGGCCCTCTACCTGGCGGGCCTGGGGATCACGCACCTGGCCGAGGCCCGGCTGCGCCACCACCTGCGCAGACAAGTCATCGAGGCCATCAGTGGCCTGCCCCTGGGGCGGGTGGCGCAGATCCCGCACGGCACCATCCGCAAGATGGTCTGCGACGACACCACCTCCATCCACACCCTCGTCGCCCACGTCCCCGGTGACGCCACCAACGCCGTCGTCATGGCGGTGGCGGGGACGGCCTACCTGCTGTGGACCGACTGGCGCCTGGCCTGCGCGCTGGTGGGGCTGTGGGTCCTGGTCCTGGGAACGATGCTCCTGACCATGTCGGGCATGTCGGACATCACTGAGCGCTTCGGCGCCGCTCAGACCGCGCTGGCCGCCGCGACGGTCGAGATGCTCGAGGGCATCAAGGAGATCAAGGGCTTCCAGGCCACCGACGCATCCCGCACCCGCTTCAGCCAGGCGCGCACCGAGTTCTCCAGCCTGTCCTACGACTGGGTGAGCAGGTCCGGGAAGGCCATCAGCGCCATGACCGCCGTCCTGTGTCCCTCCACGGTCTTCGCCACGGTCGCACTCCTGGCCGTCCTGTTCACCTCCCAAGGATGGACGCCCCTGTCGGCCACCCTGCCGTTCTTCCTGGTGGCCCTCGGGCTGCCGGAGGGACTCATGACCCTCATCGGCCTCATGCAGCACATGTACGAGTCCAGGATGGCCGCCCAGGCCACCGCCGACCTGCTCTCCCTGCCGCCGATGCCCGAGGGAGCCCATGACGAGGGCGAGGGACCCACCCCCGGGCGCGTCGACGTCGAGGACGTCACCTTCTCCTACGAGGCCGGCTCCCCGGTCCTTCACGGCCTGTCCTTCACCGCCGAGCCGGGAACCGTGACAGCGCTCGTCGGTCCCTCCGGTGGTGGCAAGTCCACCCTGGCCCGCCTCATCGCCCGCTTCCACGACGTCGACGACGGTGCCGTGCGCATCAGCGGCGTCGACGTACGGGATGCGACTTTCCCCTGGCTGCTCTCGCGCGTGGCGGTCGTGCTGCAGGACGTGGCCCTGGCCCACGAGTCCGTCCACGACAACATCGCCCTGGGACGCCCCGACGCCACCCGGGAGCAGGTCGAGGCCGCTGCCCGCGCGGCCTGCATCCATGAGCGCATCGCGCGCCTGCCCCATGGCTACGACACGATCCTGGGTGAGGAAGGCGGATTCCTCTCCGGAGGGGAGCGCCAGCGCGTCACCCTGGCGCGCGCCTACCTCCAGGACGCCCCCGTCCTCGTCCTGGACGAGGCCACCGCCCAGGCCGACCCGGCCTCCGAACGCGACATCCACCAGGCCCTGTCCCGGCTCGCAGCCGGGCGGACCGTCATCATCATCGCCCACCGCCTGTCCACGATCCGCGACGCAGACCAGATCCTCGTCGTCGACGCCGGGCGCATCACCGAGCGCGGCACGCACGAGGAACTGCTGGCCGCCGGCGGACGCTATGCCGCCATGTGGCGCAGCCAGGACCTGAGCGAGGAGACCGACGCCGCCGCACTGACCGCCCAGGTCGACCAGCTGAGAGCCGAATCCGCCGGGCAGGAGGAGAAGTAACCATGTGGAAGCTGCTGACGCGAGTCGTCAACGCCGCCGAGATGCGCACCATCATCGCCTGGTTCGTAGCCTCCGCCGTCCTCCAGGGCCTCACCCTGGCCCTCATGATCCCCTTCCTGCGCGCCCTCTACTCCCGCTCGCAGTTCCTGACCGCCTGGCTGATCGCCGTCGTGGTCATGGCAGTGAGCGCCGCGCTCGTCGAGACCATCGCCATGCACCGCTCCTACCGGGTCAGTGTCTTCGAGGTCTGCGACACGATGATCGACCGAGTCGCCGATCACGTCCTGACCCTGCCGCTGGGCTGGTTCAGCGCCGAGCGGGAGGCCGCCGTCGTCAACGCCACCTCCAAGGAGGTCAACACCCTCTCCCACCTGGCCTCCATGGTGATCCCCAACCTGTGCAACGCCTTCATCGTCCCGCTGGTCATGCTCGGGGCCACCGCCGTCGTCGAGTGGCCCCTGGCGCTCATCATGGCCGCAGCCATCGTCCCGCTGGTCCTGACGTGGCGGCTCATGGGCGCCGCGACCACTCGCGCCAACGAGATGGAGGACCGCACCTCGAGCGCCGCGGCCGGACGCCTCGTGGAGTTCGCCCGGCTCCAGCCCGTGCTGCGCGCCACCGGTGCCACCAAGACGGGCTGGGCGCCGGTGCAAGCCGCCCTGGAGGCCGACTCCGCCTCCACCCTGGATGGCCTGCGGGTCAAGGGCAGGCCCGGGCAGTACTTCAACCTCATCGTCAACGTCGCCTTCGCCCTGGTTATGGCGGTCGGGCTGGAACGGGTGAGTGGGCACCGGCTCGACGTCGTCGCATACCTGGCGATCATGGCCGTCACCGCGCGCACGCTCCTGCCACTGACCAAGGCCGCCATGTACGGATCCGAGGCCGACAACGCGAAGGTCGCCCTGCGGGCCGTGGGGGACATTCTCGGCGCGCGGCCCCTGTCCGACCCCGAGCCAGGTCAGGAGATCGAGCCCCGGGGAACCACGATCACCCTGAACGACGTCTCCTTCTCCTACGACGCCGGCCGCCCCGTCCTGGCGGGCGTCTCCTTGCGCGCACCGCAGGGGAGAGTGACCGCCCTGGTAGGGCCCTCAGGGGCGGGCAAGTCCACGATCCTGCGCCTGGCCGCCCGGTTCTGGGACGTCGACGACGGGACCGTCACCATCGGTGGTGCACCGGTCCGCTCCATGCGCGCCTCGACGATCATGGGCATGACCTCCATGGTCTTCCAGGACGTCTACCTGTTCGACACCACCATCCGGGAGAACCTGCGCATCGCCCGGCCCGAGGCCACCGACGCCGAGCTGGCCGAGGCCGCCCGGCGCGCCCGCCTGGACCGCGTCATCGAGGCGCTGCCGCACGGGTGGGACACGCAGGTCGGTCCCGGCGGGCTGAGCCTGTCCGGTGGGGAGCGCCAGCGCGTCGCCATTGCTCGGGCCTTCGTCAAGGACGCACCCATCCTGCTGCTCGACGAGATCACCTCGGCCCTGGACGGGGAGAACGAGTCCGCCATCACCGAGGTGGTGCGCGAGCTCTCCGAGGGGCGCACCGTCATCGTGGTGGCGCACCGCCTGTCCACCGTCCGCCAGGCCGACGAGGTCGTCTTCCTCGAACCGGCCGAGGCCGGTGCCCGCGTGGCCCAGTGCGGTACGCCGCAGGAGCTGGCTACCGTCCCCGGACCCTTCCGCGAGTTCATCGAGGCCTCCTCAGTCTCCTCGCGCTGGCACATCCGCCAGCGGGTGTGACCCCGGACGGAAGAGGCTGACCCCGCTGCACGCAGACCGATGCCGTTTCCATACCAATCGGTATGGAAACGGCATCATTGTGTTTGCTAGTCAAAAGCAGGAAAGTATCGTATGGTTTCGTCCATACTGAACGGTATGGATCTGTTGTTGACCTCATGCCTTCGATTCCAGACACAACGCCGAAAGGAAAGGGATCCATGGCTGACGTACTGACCATCGAGGACCTCCACAAGCACTTCGGAAGCGGTTCGCACATCGTCCAGGCCAATGCCGGGATCACCATGACGGTGGGGGCGGGCGAGGTGGTCGGCCTCCTCGGGCACAACGGCGCCGGCAAGACCACTCTGGCCAACCAGGTAGTGGGCCTGTTGCGCCCCCCCTCTGGACGCATCG
>CAJZFF010000072.1 GCA_915069725.1 uncultured Actinomyces sp. | reverse complement strand
ATGTTACGGGTTTTGTGGCTTTCGAGCGCGGGACTTGTGGTGTGGAAGTCGCATCTCGCGACGTGGAGGACTGGGATGCCTCGGAATCGACCGCAGTTTTGGAGGATTCCGCTGAGGGCGTCGTCGTGTCGGACGGCCGCTGAGATGAGGGTGGCGCGTGGGTCTGGGTCGAAGGCCGCTCGGCCCCGTCCGTGGACTCCGACGAGTCGTCCTCCACGGCGTGGAGCGTAGCGGTTTCGGCATCCATCTGCGAGGCGGAGCCCGATGATGCGGGTACCGACCGCTTCTTGACCTGCTTCTTGATCGGTGTTGCGGAGGTTGGCTCGGGTGATGTCGACGATGCGGTACTGCTCGATGTCGCCTCCGTGTCCTCCTGGGGCGGGGCGGCGGCATCTGCGGGCTCCCTGGGAACAGCTGTGAAGGCATCCTTCTCCGCGGACCCCGCCGCGGGCTTCGAGGGCTTCTCCACCGCCGGTCGGGACACGACCTGGGCTACGGACATCGCGGTGGATGCCTGAGGGTCCACGGGGGTGGCCGAAGCGGCTGCG
This sequence comes from uncultured Actinomyces sp., assembly GCA_915069725.1. GTDB lineage: Bacteria > Actinomycetota > Actinomycetes > Actinomycetales > Actinomycetaceae > Actinomyces. The sequence continues at coordinate 7,136 of CAJZFF010000072.1, read as the reverse complement.
ACGGCCTCGGCGTCGGCGTCCACGATGGCCGGACCGGCGTCCGCCGCCGACTTCGCGGAGGCGGACGATGACACGGTCGCCGCCTTGGTGGCCTTGACGCTGGCCTGAGGCGTGGCTGCGATCGTTGCGGCATCCGTGCTCGCGGCCTGGTCCGCGGCGGAGCCTCCTGAGACCACAGGCGCGTAGCCGTCGGATGAACCGGCCGTCAGGGCACGACCGGCATGGCGCGCGGGCCGGCCCGGCCGGGCTGGACGGGGGCGACGGATCGAGGAGGAGACCGGATCCGACGTCGTCGGGTGCGCGTTCCTGCTGGAGGAGTCGGTGATGCCGGCCTCGGCGGCGCTCTGGGCGCCCGCGGTGGCGGCCTGCAGGGCCTCCTGTGCCGTCTCCTGGCCGGCCGTGGCGCGCATCGAGCCTGGACGGGGGCCGCGTTTCCTGGCCTTCTTGCCTCGTGCCGTCTTACCCGCCTTCTTCTCGGTCTTGCGCTCGACCCGCTCGGAGGGCCGAGTGCGGGGGGCGGACTCGTCTGACTCCTCAGTGGCTTGAGTGGACGGTTCCGCGGTGGGTTCCTGGCCTGCGGTGCTGCGCTCGGCGGACGAGGAGACAGACGCGCGCCTGGCGGCGTCCCAGGCCTCGCCGATGTCCTGGGCGGAGGACGCCTCGGGCTCCACCGGCGCCTTGGCCCCCGCGTCGGCCCGGGGGCCGGGGGAGGCGGGCACGGTGACCGGGCGGTGTGCCGACCCGGCCTCTGAGGGAACGGGTTGTGCGGGTCGCTTCGGCCTGCGGGCGTTGAGCAGCGCCATCCCGGAGAGCTTGTCGTGCCAGCCGCGCCCCTCGGGGTCGGCTGCCGCCGTGCGCATGAGCGCGATGGTGCCCAGGCCGAGCGTGGTGATGCTGACGGCCAGGATGAGATCGGCGTGGAGGAACGAGCCCAGTGGTGAGGGGGTCTGGTTGCGGGCCCCCAGCATGCGGATCCTGAGCAGGCGCCCTCCCAGGGACCAGCCGGTGGCGGCGATGGCCAGCCAGCGCGTTCCGACGACCAGACCGAAGGCGATGAGCCCGCTGGTCAGGACCGGGCGGCCGCCCACCTGCCAGATGGCCGAGGTCAGGCCCCCCACCAGAAGCGAACCGATGACGAGGTCGATGACCCCGGCGACGATGCGCGCCTGGAGCGGGGCCGGGGGGAGCTGACGCGGGGACGGTGTGTGCCCAGCTGGTTCGGCCGTGCTGATCGCTGAGCCCCGGGGGGCCGCTGCTGCACCGCCGTGGGGATCACCGGAGGCGGTCGGCGTCATACCGTACGGGCTGACGACGCCGGGGCGCGCCGTCTCATTGGGCAGGTGGGAGGACGTCGGTGGGCCCGCAGCGGTCGAGGCGCTGCCACGGGCGTCAGCAGTGATCGTCATGACCGCAACCTCCTGGGTCGACGTGACCGCCTCCCGGCGGGATGGACAAGGGAGCGCGGGGACAAACGGGCCCATACCCGTCCCAGGCGCGAGCGGTCCGCCCCCATGCAGCGGACGATCGCATCTGAGGATTCCCACAACTCCCCTAGAGCGTACGATGGCGGCTCCCCGGAGCTGAAGACCTGGGTGTCAACTGCTCCGGCGAATCGAGGCAGATCGACCTGCGGGAAGTGAGGAGCCAGCTGCGCGGCCGCCTCCCTCCGAGTGGCCCCCCACCCGGGGTAGCGCCCCAGGTCGCGGGCCCGGTCGAGGATCTCCTCCCAGGCTCCCAGGGCCTTGCCGACGCCGGTGCGTCCCCGCCGTCGGCTGCGTCTCCAGGCCTTCCACCCCAGGACCGAGCCCACGATCATCGCGATCGCCAGGACGGAGCCTCCGACGGCGATGACCGCCGTCGGCAGACCGCCCTTGTCCTTGTCCTGGGGGTCGTCACGCTGCGGGTCCTCGTAGTTGGGAGGCAGCTGGGCCGGGTCCTCATTGGGCAGCGGGGGCTGGAGGACGTTGGGCTCGGGGTTGGAGACCTTCTGGGTGGTCTGCTGCTGGGGGACCTGGTCACGGTCCGGTGTGACGTCGAAGGACACCCAGCCCAGATCCTCGAAGGGGATCTCCACCCAGGCCTTGACGTCCTCGCCGGTGACGGTCTTGGCATCGCCGTCGGTGGCCGGGTCGAAGCCCATGACGACGCGGGCCGGGATGTTGAGCGAGCGGCACATGAGCATCATGAGCACCGAGTACTGCTCGTCGTCGCCGATGAGGGAGTCGGCCTCCACCATGGAGGCGATGCGGGCGGCCCCGTGCCCGGGCTGGGAGGGGCTCTTGGTGCCGTCGGAGTAGTAACTCGTGCGCAGGCGCTGCTGGAGTGCCCGGACCTGCGCGATGGGGTTGGACTCGGCCCCGACGATCTCCTTGGCCAGGGAGGCCACCGACGACGGTACCTGCTCGACCGGTCCCAGCGAGGTCTGCGCCAGCGAGGCCTTGTTGAGGGCGGCCTCGGAGGGCGCGGTGTAGGGGGCGACCCGCTCGGTGAGAACGTCGCCAGAGGCCAGGCCGCTGGTGGCGATCCCGGTGGAGGAGAACTTGTCGTAGTACATGCCCTCGCGCAGAGCCGACTGACGCGGCCCGGAGGACTCGATGCGGATCGTCTCTGGCATGGTGGGCACCCAGGGGAAGCTGTAGTCCTCGATGGTCAGCGAGGAGGTCTGCTTGCGCCCGTCGAGCCGGCTGGCCGTCAGCTGGGTCTTATCACCGATGCGCTCGAAGCGCGACTGCCCGTTCTCGTTCTGGCCGATGTGGGCCGACAGCCCGTCGTAGGAGTCCAGGGCGGCGATGCGGATGCGTCCGCCTGAGGGCAGGTTGATGGGCTTCATGAGCCGGGTGTGGGCCTTGTCGGTCTCCAGGGTGCGCACCAGGGACAGTGGGCTGGCGTACTCGGTCACGTCCAGCGGCGGCTGGAACAGGTCGCGCACCACCGTCCGGGAGGTGGGGACCGTGGGGGTGAGGACCATGGCGGCCAGGGAGGTGACCAGGAGCAGCACGGCGGCGATGACCGTCCCGCGCAGGGCCGCCCGACCCAGGTCCCCGGTGGAGCGGGCGCTCGTGGTGCCCGAGGTCGTCGAGAAGGAGTTCAGGTCCAGGGCCTCGACGACGTGGCTGCGCCGCTGACGCAGGGAGCCGCAGGTCCACAGGGCCAGGATCCCGACGACGAACAGGACGCCCAGCACGGTGGGACGCACGGTCTCCTGCCCGCCCCAGCCGATACCGACGGCGGGCAGGCAGGTCAGGGTCAGGCCGGCTAGGACCTCACGGCCCGCCAGGATGAGGCGGGTCGCCAGCGCCGAGACCACCAGCCCGGTCATCCAGGGCAGCACCGTCATGCCGCTGAAGGAGCTCAGCGGCATCGGCACGGTCAGGGCGTCGCGCCACACGGTGATCGTGGAGCCCAGCACCGTCTTGATCGCCGTCGTCCCGGAGCCGACGTCGGTCAGCAGCCACGGGGCCACCAGGACGTGGACCAGTGCCAGGGCCGCCATGCTCGGCAGCACCGACAGGCGCAGGCGCGAGCAGAGCATGGAGGTCAGGGCTCCGATGAGCGCGCCGTAGCCGACGGCGAGGCAACCGACCACGGAGGCGAAGATCGGCAGGAAGGGGACCGCGCCGATGGCGAGGATCCCGGCCATGAGGACCAGCTCGAGGGCGGCGGCGGCCGGCGTGGGCGGCTTGGCGCCGCGCCTGGGAGGCAGGAAGCGGCGGGCGGAGAGCGCCGGTCGGGAGGGACGTGCCAGGAGCGGGCCGGCGCCGGTGACCGAGCGGGCCCGACGAGTCGTCTCGTTGCTGGAGAGGCTGCGCGTGCGCGACGACGTCGCCGTCGACCAGGAGGAGGGCGACCCGTCCGAGCCTCCGGAGGGCGCAGCGGTGACCTGCGAGGGGGCCTCGGCCGGAGAGGGCGCCCCGGCCGGCGAGGCGCCCGAGATCGGGGAGCCTGCGGTGCGGGGGGATGCGGTGGTGAGGGTTGTCGTGGGGGTCATAGTGCTCGCCTCAGGGCGGTGGGAAGCTGCTCAAGACGGTCCATGTCCACGACCGGCATCGTTCCGGCGTGGAGGCGCGACAGACCCTGCTGCCCTGCACGCAGGGTGACGGCCACCATGGACAGAGGAGCAAAGCTGCGGGCCCGGGCCAGGGTGGCACGGTCGACCTGCTGACCGGTGACAAGGACGACGATAGAGGCATCGGGGTGCGCCGTGCAGGCGTGTCGCACCAGGAGGTCGCAGCCGTAGTCGTCCTCACCGGTGCTCAGCAGGCAGGACGTGTCCAGCATCCGCAGGGCGGAGGAGGTGGGCAGGGCCCCGATCTGGGTGATGAAGCGGACCTCGCGCCCGTCCTGGATCGCGTCCATGGCCAGCGAGCAGGCGATGGACACCGCGGTCTCGAAGTCCTCCTCGCCGGCGTAGTCGTCGTGGCGGGTGGACAGCAGGACGAGCAGGCTGGAGCGGCGGGTCTCCTCGAACTGACGCACCATGAGCCGGCCGGTGCGGGCCGTGGTGCGCCAGTGGACGTTGCGCCGGTCATCGCCGGGGACGTACTCGCGCAGGGCGTGGAAGGCGACGTCGGAGCTGGACAGGTCCTGGGTGACGGCGCCCTCGATGTCCCGCAGGACACCGTGCAGGACTGTGCCCAGGCGCACGGTGCGCGGGTGGATGTGGATGTGCTGCGGGGTGCTCAGGGAGCGCTCGCGCTGGAGCAGCCCCACCGGGTCGCGCTGGACCGCCAGGACCGGACCGACGGTGACGATGCCGCGGCGCTGCGTGGGCAGGACGAAGCCGCGCTCGTGGACGGCCCCGGGGGTCAGGGTGGGGACGACGAAGACGGCACGCCCCGGCCCCACCGGCATCTCCATGCGCGAGGGCAGCAGCGGCCGGGTACGGGGGTTGGTGACGGTCAGGCGGATGAGGGCGTGGTCGCCCACGGTGACGCGGGACTCGAGCAGGTTGTGGTTGACCGAGTATCCGCCGCGGGGGATGAGCCACAGCCAGGCGCTCACGACGACGATGCCGACGACGATGGCGGCGCTCCACGCCTCCTGCCAGCCCATGACGGCCCCGGTCAGTCCGCAGGCCGCCAGCAGCACCAGGCTTCCCCATCCGATCGGGGTCACGGTGTGCAGCAGCCAGCGCAGCGGCCGCAGCAGCACCGCGACCGCGTCGGTCAGTCGGGACCGCGCGGGTCTGGCGGTCAGAGCCGTGCTCGTGGAGGTCGACGACGCAGCCGATGCCGTGGACGGCGAGGACGCCGGAGCCCCCGAGGACCTCGGGGGTGATACGGCGGAGGAGGCGGATGCACCGGACTCGCCCGCTGAAACCGGACGGGCCTGGTGGGCAGGCTTCTGCGGCGTCGTCTGAGGCGGCATGCGGCTCAATCGCGGGTTGTGGGGGCGGGGACCTGGGCCAGGGCGGCGGTGATGACACCGGCGGCGGTGGCGCCGGTGAACTCGGCGTCGGGGTCCATGACCAGGCGGTGGGCCCACACGACCTCGGCGAGGTCCTTGACGTCGTCGGGCAGGACGTAGCTGCGGCCCTGGGAGGCCGCCCACACCCGGGCGGCCCGAGCCATGCCGATGGCGCCACGGGTGGACACGCCCATGCGGGTCTCGTCGGCTGCACGCGTGGCCTCCACCAGCGCCCCGATGTAGTCCAGCACCGAGTTCTCGATGTGGTTCTCCGCGGCCAGGTCGGCCATGGAGGCCACCACGGAGGAGGCCACGACCGCGGACAGGCTCTTGGAGCGATCCGGATGGGCCGAGCTCGACAGGATCCGGGTGAGCGCCTCCCGGTTGGGGTAGCCCACGGAGGTCTTCATCAGGAAGCGGTCGAGCTGGGCCTCGGGCAGGCGGTAGGTGCCGGCCTGCTCGATGGGGTTCTGGGTGGCGATGACCATGAAGGGACGCTCGGTCGTGTGGCGCACGCCGTCGACCGTCACCTGGGACTCCTCCATGACCTCCAGGAGTGCCGACTGGGTCTTGGGGCTGGCCCGGTTGATCTCGTCGGCCAGGACGATGGAGGAGAAGATCGGGCCGGCGTGGAAGTCCCAGGTGCCGGTCTTCTGGTCGTAGATCGTCACGCCCGTGATGTCGCTGGGCAGCAGGTCGGGGGTGAACTGGATGCGCGAGTGCGTCCCCTGCACCGAGGCCGCCAGGGCCCGGGCCAGGGCGGTCTTGCCGGTGCCGGGGGCGTCCTCGAGCAGGAGGTGGCCCTCGGAGAGCATGGTGGTCAGGGCCAGCTTGATCACGTCTTCCTTGTCGAGCAGCGCCTGACCGACGTTGCTGACAATGGTGGAGAAGGCGTCAGCGAACCATGTCGCGTTCTCGGGGGTCATCGGCATGGAATCAATGATCCTTCGGGTGGAGAGAAGTGGGTGTGTGACTTGTTGCGTACTGGGCATCGATCCGGTTAATGAACCGGTTATTGCTGGGTGCAGGTGATGGTCTGGTCCCAGTTCGGCGTCCTGTGGGGGAACTTGTGCCGGGCGTAGCCGTTCTTATCCAGGGCGATCTCCTCCTCGTTCCAGGCGGGCTGCCAGTTCCAGGTGTCCCAGTACCAGTAGCCGCAGGAGACGGTGCTGTTGGGGTTTCCGGTGATGTCGAAGACCATCTGGAAGCAGGTGCCCCAGGGGCCGAAGGGGTGACACCTCTGCGTGTAGTCCACGTAGAACCGCTGCTCGGTGCCGACCGGGTAGGCCTGCTTCTTGTCATCGTCATCATCGTCGTCATCGTTGTCGTGCTTGGACGGCCTGGTGACGGTGTCGCAGCCCCACTCGGAGGTGCCGGCGTTGGTCCTGGCCCGCACGCACCAGGTGAGTGACTCGCCGCGCTTGAGCTTGCCGTCATAGGTGTCACCGATCTCGACGTCCTCCACGGACTTGCCGCCGTCGTCGGTCTGCTCGTACTCGGCACTGGCGCCGTTGTTGGCCCCGGGGCTCCAGGAGCAGGAGACCTTCTTCTGCTTCTTGCCGGTGAGCTCACAGCTGACCGAGGGCGCCGACGGCGGACCGTAGGGCGTCACCGGGGAGGAGGCGACGACGTCGGAGTACTGCCCGCCTCCGTTGGTGCGGGCGTAGACGGTGTAGGCCTGCCCATCGGTCAGTCCTCGAATGGTCGAGGAGCTGGTCCAGGTGACCTGA
>CAJZFF010000071.1 GCA_915069725.1 uncultured Actinomyces sp. | reverse complement strand
CTGCTGGGGCCCAACGGCGCCGGTAAGACGACGACGGTGCGGATGTGCGCCACGCTGCTGGCTCCGACGTCGGGTGAGGTCTGGGTCGATGGCATCGACGCGGTGCGCCATCCGGAGCGGGCCAGGTCCCGGCTGGGCCTGGTCCTGGGTGGTGAGCTGGGGTTCTACCCGCGGGCTACGGCACGCGACAACCTGCTGTTCTTCGCCGATATTCAGGGCCTTGACGCCCGACGGCGACACAGTGCGGTCATGGACGCCCTGGAGCGTGTGGGGCTGGTCGAGGCGGCGTCCCGGAAGGCGGGCGAGCTGTCTCGAGGGATGCGGCAGCGTCTGCACCTGGCTCGGGCGCTGCTCGGGTCGCCGGCTCTTCTGCTGCTGGATGAGCCCACCACCGGCTTGGACCCGGACGTGGCGCTGCAGGTACGCGATCTGGTGCGTGAGCTGGCGCAGCGGGGAACGGGGGTGCTATTGACCTCGCACTCGATGCCGGAGGTCGAGGAGCTGGCCGACATCATCTCGGTGATCGGGGCGGGCCGGATCGTCGTGCGCGGCGGCGTGGGGGACGTGTCCGCCTTGGCCGGGGTGAGTGCCACCACGACTTTCACGTTACCGGCCCGCCACGGGGGGGCCGTCGAGGCGCTTCGCAGCGGTCTGGGTTTGCCGGCGACGGTGAAGCAGCGCGCCTCCTCGGCCCGGTGGGCCGTGACGGTCTACTGGGCTTCCGAGGCTGCCGGCACTACCGACGCTGACAAGCGGGTTCGCCAGGTCCTGGCCGAGGCCGGTGTGGGAGCGCCGTCGGACCTGCTGACGCGGCCGGTCTCCCTGGAGGAGGCCTACCTGGCCCTGGCCGACAGGCTCGCCCGATGAGGCGTCAGGTGAGGATGACGGTCTTTCACGTCCGTCAGTTCGTGTCGGTTCCCTACTTCATCCAGCTCATGGTCATGACCACGACATCCACCACGCTGGTGCAGTTCCTGGCGGCCTCGGCCTGGGGCGGGATCACCCCGACGCAGGGCTGGGTGCGCGGGGGTGTCGTGGGGATGTGGACGACGACGACCTGCGCGGCGGGGATCATCGGATTCGAGCGGTACAAGGGCACGCTGGTCCATCTGGTCATGGCTCCGGTTGGGGCGCTCAGGTCGTTGGCGGCCGTGGTGTGCGCGGCGGCGTCCTTCGGTCTGGTCGCCTTCCCGGTGGCGTGGTGCACGTGGGCGCTGCTGTCGACCTCAGTCTCCTTCACGGGGCCGGGGTGGGAGGTCTGGGCGCGCCTGGCCGCAGGGGCCCTCATGCTGCTGGTCGGCTGCCTTGCCCTGAGTCTGGCCATCGCGGCGCTGTTCGTGCTCACCCCCAACGCGATCCAGTACGAGGGGCTGCTGCTGGTGCCGGTGTTCGTCGTCTCGGGCATCGTGTTCACCTCGACAACGCCGCCCGTCTGGCTGGCCACAGTGAGCCGGTTCCTCCCGCTGTCGGTGCCCTTCGAGCTGCTGCTGGGCCGGGCGACGTCGGAAGTGGCGCTGGGCGCTTGGCTGGTGTGCACGGCCGCGTGGCTGGGACTCGCTGCCTTCCTCGGCCGGCGGGCGCTGCGTCTGGCGACACGGACTGGCACCCTGGAGGTGGTTTGATGCGCGCCCGGGCCCTGGCCTTCGCCTACCGGTTCTCCTCAGGGGTGCGTGTCTCGTGGGCCTCGTCGACGGCCTTCGCGACCCTGGGCACGGCCGTGGTCACGCTGCTGGTGCTGCCGCTGCTGGACGTGCTCTTCGATGTCCTCATGGGCTCGGACCTCTCCGCGCCTGACCTGGTGCGCACCGGATATGCAGCGGCCCTGGTGGCACTGGCCGTCTCGGTGGCCTCCGGAGTGGTGGGGACCGTGGCCACGGACCGGATGCTGGGCGTCTTCCAGGAGGTCCATACCCGCAGGCGCCTCGACGTCGCCTACTGGCTGTCCGTCGCCGTCGTGCCGGCGCTCCTGGCCGCTTCGACCGCCACCGTCGCGATCGGCGTCGTCTTCGCGCTCTCACCGCTGCACGACGTTGGAGCGCTGGGGCGTGTCATCACACTGGCAGCGCCGACCATCGTGTGCGGGCTGCTCATGGGGATCATGGCCGCCGGTGTCGGAGTCAACCTGCCCGATCCCTACCTGGGTGCCACGATCATCGCCACGTTCCTGCCGCTGCTGACCGGCGTCATCGTGCCGCTCGAGCAGTGCCCTACCTGGTTGCAGGCCCTGGCCCACCTGGTTCCGGTCAGCGGCACCCTGACGGTCCTGGACGCACCGGCGGCCGCCGTCCCGGCCCTGCTAGGCCGCGACCTCGCGGTCGCCGTCGTATGGGCCGGGATCGGGCTGGCTGTCACCCGTCGCGCCGTCACCCGACTCCGTCAGGGTCAACGCACCGACACCATCTGAGTCTGAGGAGGAGGTCTGCCTCAGCATGTGGTCTCATTGTCCCCGTGCTGAGGCGTCATCTTCGAATCTTGACTACACGTCAAGTGTCGAGAACCGTATTTTTGATACGTAAAGCATCTCATATAGCGGGATAAACTGCTGTGCTACGATACTTGTCATCAAAGTCGACGTCATCACTGAAGAATTTGTGCATCGATCTGATCTTGCTGAATTAAAGCACAAAGTTGATGCAGTCATTCTATTCTTTGATGAATATGAGGTCGTATACTGTGTGCTCGGTAAGCGCTCCGCGGAGATACTTCGATCTGATGACTATGAATTGTTGATATACTGTGGAGTGGTTTATGGTGCATGTGGTTACGGAGAAGCGATAACATATTTTGATGCGGCTGAACGCGTCGCACATACTCCAACAAGAGATTACGCTGCGGCGCACCGTTCGGCTGCGTTTGAGATAAAGAAACTTTCGACGCCCGATAAGGGGCTACAACGTTTGAGTGTTGCTGGTGAACGGTATGTGGGTTCGAATAATTTTCGACGAAAATTAGATCAGGCGTTGATGTATAATCTTATGGCTCTTGGGTGTCTTAAACTGAAGGATCCTCAATCTGTATAGTTCGCGGAGAAAGTGCGCGAGCGCATGGGGTCATCATGCGTGAGTCGCAATTATTTTGATGCATACACATGGTTGAAGGTGGGAAGATGTCGAAGTCGTATAGCAATTAGTCGAGTGTAACAGTGGGTGGTGTCAGGTGGGCTTCGTGATGCTTTGAAGATCCTGAAGAATAAGAAGACTGAGAGAGTGGCTGAAGCTATCGATCGCGATCTTTTGGGAGTGGAAGGGCTCCATGGTATTAATTAATGGGGATTTGCTGCTGCGTGCCTCCCACCTGGTTCGCTCCTTCGGGAAAAAGGACAGGGCCTTCGTCGCCGTGGAGGATGTGTCCCTGGACGTTGGGGCGGGGCAGGTCCATGGTCTGCTGGGGCCCAACGGCGCCGGTAAGACGACGACGGTGCGGATGTGCGCCACGCTGCTGGCTCCGACGTCGGGTGAGGTCTGGGTCGATGGCATCGACGCGGTGCGCCATCCGGAGCGGGCCAGGTCCCGGCTGGGCCTGGTCCTGGGTGGTGAGCTGGGGTTCTACCCGCGGGCTACGGCACGCGACAACCTGCTGTTCTTCGCCGATATTCAGGGCCTTGACGCCCGACGGCGACACAGTGCGGTCATGGACGCCCTGGAGCGTGTGGGGCTGGTCGAGGCGGCGTCCCGGAAGGCGGGCGAGCTGTCTCGAGGGATGCGGCAGCGTCTGCACCTGGCTCGGGCGCTGCTCGGGTCGCCGGCTCTTCTGCTGCTGGATGAGCCCACCACCGGCTTGGACCCGGACGTGGCGCTGCAGGTACGCGATCTGGTGCGTGAGCTGGCGCAGCGGGGAACGGGGGTGCTATTGACCTCGCACTCGATGCCGGAGGTCGAGGAGCTGGCCGACATCATCTCGGTGATCGGGGCGGGCCGGATCGTCGTGCGCGGCGGCGTGGGGGACGTGTCCGCCTTGGCCGGGGTGAGTGCCACCACGACTTTCACGTTACCGGCCCGCCACGGGGGGGCCGTCGAGGCGCTTCGCAGCGGTCTGGGTTTGCCGGCGACGGTGAAGCAGCGCGCCTCCTCGGCCCGGTGGGCCGTGACGGTCTACTGGGCTTCCGAGGCTGCCGGCACTACCGACGCTGACAAGCGGGTTCGCCAGGTCCTGGCCGAGGCCGGTGTGGGAGCGCCGTCGGACCTGCTGACGCGGCCGGTCTCCCTGGAGGAGGCCTACCTGGCCCTGGCCGACAGGCTCGCCCGATGAGGCGTCAGGTGAGGATGACGGTCTTTCACGTCCGTCAGTTCGTGTCGGTTCCCTACTTCATCCAGCTCATGGTCATGACCACGACATCCACCACGCTGGTGCAGTTCCTGGCGGCCTCGGCCTGGGGCGGGATCACCCCGACGCAGGGCTGGGTGCGCGGGGGTGTCGTGGGGATGTGGACGACGACGACCTGCGCGGCGGGGATCATCGGATTCGAGCGGTACAAGGGCACGCTGGTCCATCTGGTCATGGCTCCGGTTGGGGCGCTCAGGTCGTTGGCGGCCGTGGTGTGCGCGGCGGCGTCCTTCGGTCTGGTCGCCTTCCCGGTGGCGTGGTGCACGTGGGCGCTGCTGTCGACCTCAGTCTCCTTCACGGGGCCGGGGTGGGAGGTCTGGGCGCGCCTGGCCGCAGGGGCCCTCATGCTGCTGGTCGGCTGCCTTGCCCTGAGTCTGGCCATCGCGGCGCTGTTCGTGCTCACCCCCAACGCGATCCAGTACGAGGGGCTGCTGCTGGTGCCGGTGTTCGTCGTCTCGGGCATCGTGTTCACCTCGACAACGCCGCCCGTCTGGCTGGCCACAGTGAGCCGGTTCCTCCCGCTGTCGGTGCCCTTCGAGCTGCTGCTGGGCCGGGCGACGTCGGAAGTGGCGCTGGGCGCTTGGCTGGTGTGCACGGCCGCGTGGCTGGGACTCGCTGCCTTCCTCGGCCGGCGGGCGCTGCGTCTGGCGACACGGACTGGCACCCTGGAGGTGGTTTGATGCGCGCCCGGGCCCTGGCCTTCGCCTACCGGTTCTCCTCAGGGGTGCGTGTCTCGTGGGCCTCGTCGACGGCCTTCGCGACCCTGGGCACGGCCGTGGTCACGCTGCTGGTGCTGCCGCTGCTGGACGTGCTCTTCGATGTCCTCATGGGCTCGGACCTCTCCGCGCCTGACCTGGTGCGCACCGGATATGCAGCGGCCCTGGTGGCACTGGCCGTCTCGGTGGCCTCCGGAGTGGTGGGGACCGTGGCCACGGACCGGATGCTGGGCGTCTTCCAGGAGGTCCATACCCGCAGGCGCCTCGACGTCGCCTACTGGCTGTCCGTCGCCGTCGTGCCGGCGCTCCTGGCCGCTTCGACCGCCACCGTCGCGATCGGCGTCGTCTTCGCGCTCTCACCGCTGCACGACGTTGGAGCGCTGGGGCGTGTCATCACACTGGCAGCGCCGACCATCGTGTGCGGGCTGCTCATGGGGATCATGGCCGCCGGTGTCGGAGTCAACCTGCCCGATCCCTACCTGGGTGCCACGATCATCGCCACGTTCCTGCCGCTGCTGACCGGCGTCATCGTGCCGCTCGAGCAGTGCCCTACCTGGTTGCAGGCCCTGGCCCACCTGGTTCCGGTCAGCGGCACCCTGACGGTCCTGGACGCACCGGCGGCCGCCGTCCCGGCCCTGCTAGGCCGCGACCTCGCGGTCGCCGTCGTATGGGCCGGGATCGGGCTGGCTGTCACCCGTCGCGCCGTCACCCGACTCCGTCAGGGTCAACGCACCGACACCATCTGAGTCTGAGGAGGAGGTCTGCCTCAGCATGTGGTCTCATTGTCCCCGTGCTGCACGTCATCTTCTTCGAGCCGCGCATCCCGGGCAACACCGGGGCGGCGATCCGCCTGAGCGCCAACACCGGCTCCATGCTCCACCTCGTGGACCCCCTGTTCGACATGGACGACGCCAAGCTGCGCCGCGCCGGCCTGGACTACCACGACCTGGCCAACACGCGCGTCCACGCCACTTGGCAGGAGTGCCTTGACCAGATTCCCGGACGCATCTTCGCCTTCACCTCCCACACCGAGCGCCTCTACACCCAGGTCGACTGGTGCGGTGATGACGCCCTCCTGTTCGGCCCCGAGCCCACCGGCCTGCCCCAGGAGATCCTCGACCACCCGCGGGTGAGTGACCACCTGCGCATCCCCATGGTGGAGGGCAATCGCTCCCTCAACCTGGCCAACTCCGCCGCCATCGGCCTGTACGAGGCCTGGCGGTCCCTGGGCTTTGCCGGAGGAGCCTGAGTCCGCGCCTGAGCCGCGCCTTCTTAGAGCATGCCGGCGGGGCGAATCGCCAGGTCCTCCACCACCGCGTCCATCGGGGTGTTGACGGCCAGGCGCACGGCCGCGGCCACCGACTGCGGCGCCATATGGTCCGCAGCCCGGTAGGCGGGGGTGGCCATGATCCCCTCGGTGCGCAGGCGCGCCGCATTGAAGGCGTGCAGACGCTCCTGCATGGGGGTGTCCACCCGGCCCGGGTAGATTGAGGTGACCCGCACCTTGCCTGCCTCCTCCTGGCGCAGCGTGTCAGCCAGGGACTTCAGCCCCGCCTTGGAGGCGGAGTAGAGGGCGTTGCCCGACCGAGGACTCACCCCGGCGCCGGAGTTGATGAACACCGTCAGTCCGCGGGCCTCCCGCAGTGCCGGTAGCAGCAGGCTCGTCAGGTAGGCCGTCGCCACCAGGTTGAGGTTGAGGACCGCTCGCCAACGCGTGGGTGTGATCTTGTCAACGGCGCCGGGCGCCTCCATGCCGGCGCTGTGTACCAGCACGTCGAGGCTCTCGATGTCGATCCGGCTGACCAGCCTGGCCAGGGCCGTGTCATCGGTCAGGTCGACCGGGCAGATGAGAACCGCCGTCTGGGACTCCTCCTCCAGCGCGAGTGCCAGTTCCTCCAGGTCATTGACGGAGCGGGCCAGCAGGATGAGGTTGTGGTCCCGGGCCAGGTCCCTGGCCACAGCCAGTCCGATCCCGGAGGTCGCCCCGGTGATGAGGGCGATGGGGCGACGCTGGTGGCGGCCGGAACCGGCGCGCGTGAAACCGTGAGCGGGGGTGAAGGGGACGGACTCCCCCTGACGACGACGCCGGCCCGCCTTGGAGGACGAGGCGTCGACCTGGGCGATCTGCGGGCTCACTGGCCGTCCTTAAGGAAAGCGGCGGCCCCGGGCTCACCGGGCACGGAGTAGGTGGCGGTGAGCGTGGCCCGAGCGATGCAGTGCGGTGCCAGGGTGAAGGCCGCCATGGCGGGGCTGGCCTCGTCATTCAGGCCCAGCGTGTCCACGTCCAGGGCGGAGACGGTGAAGACGTAGCGGTGGTCGCCGTCGCCCGCCGGCGGGCAGGGGCCGAACCAGGCGTGGTCGCCCGAGTCCCCGGCCAGGTGGAAGGCGGCACCGTTGAGCTGAAGGTCGCTGGCCCCCGCACCCCGCTCCAGCGAGGTGACCGAGGCGTCCAGGTCCACGATGGTCCAGTGCCACCAGCCCGACATGGTCGGAGCATCCGGGTCGAAGCAGGACACGACGAAGGACTGCGTCTGCTCGGGGAAGCCCGACCAGCTCAGGGCCGGGGAGACGTTGTCGTGGATACCGGTGAAGATATCCGGGATCCGTCCCCGCTCGGCCAGGTCCGCAGAGGTCAGCGTGAAGGAGGGGACCGAGGGAAGGAGGCCGGTAGGGGCCGGCGGGCGGGGGCGAGTGAGGTCGGCTGTCATAGGTGTACCTCCAGGCAGGTGATGGATAGGGGTGGTGGCCTTC
>CAJZFF010000070.1 GCA_915069725.1 uncultured Actinomyces sp. | reverse complement strand
GTGGCTGACGCTGCCGGTCAGCGACGTCGTCACCGGGCCCGGCTCCTACTCGTGGGACAGGCTCGAGGCGCACCTCAACGCCATCGCCTCACGCGGGCACCAGGCGGTGCTGCGCTTCTACGTCGACTACCCCGGGCGCCCCAGCGGCATCCCGGCCTACCTGCTGAGCTCCCACGCGGTGCCGACCCACGACTACACGTTCCACGGCAACGCGCCGGGCCAGTCGCTGGCGCCGGACTACAACGACCCCGAGATGATGTCGATGCTCACCAGCTTCATCTCGGCCCTGGGCCAGCAGTACGACGGCGACCCGCGCCTGGCCTTCATCACCCACGGCCTGGTGGGCTTCTGGGGCGAGGGGCACACCTACCCGATGAACGGCAAGGTCTCCGGGGAGAACCCCTCCGGTGAGAACTGGATGCCGTCGACGGCGAACCAGAACACCCTCATCGACACCTGGGACAGCGCCTTCCAGGTGACGCCGACGCTGGCGCGCTACCCGTCCGCGGAGACGGTCAAGCACGGGGTCGGCTACCACGATGACTCCTTCGGCTACGCCACGATGGACACCGCCGACTGGCACTTCCTGCCGCAGCTGAAGCAGGCCAAGGCGGACCAGGCCTGGCAGCAGCACCCGATCGGGGGCGAGATCTACCCGGGCATCCAGGAGTGCTCCGTGCGCAACCCGGGCAGCTGCATGGCCTCGGGCTCCAACGGAGGAACGGTGGACATCGACGCCTCCATCAAGGCCACGCACGCGAGCTGGCTGGTGGACAACTGGGCCTTCACCACGACCCTCAACGGCTCCGAGCGCGAGCGGACCGTGCAGGCCTCCGCCGAGACCGGCTACGACCTGGCGGTGTCGCGCTGGCGGATGCGCAACGGCAAGGTTGAGGTGCAGATCGCCAACAACGGGGTGGCGCCCTTCTACTACAACTGGAATGTGGAGGCGGTGGCCATCAACACCTCCAACGGCATGGAGGTCGGGCGCACCACGCTCAGCGGCGACCTGCGCAAGGTCGCGGTCGGCAAGACCCAGACCTTCTCCGGGCAGCTTCCGGCGGACCCGGCCGGACAGAACACGATCCTGGTGCGCGTGGTCAACCCGCTGGAGTCGGGCCAGCCGCTGCGCTTCTCCAGCGCCGGCCAGGACCAGACGCTGCCCGGCTACCTCACCCTGGGCCGCACCCCCACCAAGTAGGCGGGGCCCGACGGCGGAGTCCCGACAGAATGCCGGCGGGGCCCGCCCGGGGCCGGGCTCCCCGACCCGGGTCCGGGCAATCGAGGACCTAGCAGCGGGGATCGCCGGGCGCTCTCAACCCAGGGGCCGGGCCCGCCTTCCGCCAGCCTGGCGTCTGTCCACCCGTTTCTGGTTCCCGCCTGGTTCCCGCGCAGCCTCCCGGCGATGGCTCGACGTCGGCGCTAGCCCACCCCGCCTCGGACCGGCCCACTCCACGAGGGTGGGGATCTACTGACCGAGGGTTGTGCGTACTGCACGAACCCCCGACCCCGGTGGAGTATCCCCAACCCTCCTCCAGTAGCACCCGAACCTCGTGCAGTAGGCGCCCTGGCCCAGCCGACCGGGCCCGGGCGCAAAACGACCACCAACCGGTATCTCCTGTGCTGGCACGGAGATGGCTTGCGGAGCCTCACGAGAACGATGCGCAGGCTCCGAGGCGACCAAACAGTCGATGAAGCGATCCGCCTAGCTTCAGCCGGCTCCAGACAGCCGCCCCAGCCCCGGCTCACAGGGGGTAGGCCGACGCCTTGCCCTCGATGGCCTCGGTGAGGTCGATCTCGCGCTCACCCAGGCTGAAGCGGTAGCGCCCCAGGATCTCCAGGGGCTCGTCCTCGGCGGAAAGGTAGGCGCGCACGGCCTCCTTCTCCTCGTCGTCGAGCCAGGTCATCTGGTCCGACAGGCACCGGTAGCGGCTGGCCTCGGCGACGTCGCGCAGCCACTGCATCTGGGTGTCGTCCAGGAGGTTGCGGCGGTGGCGGAAGAAGACGACGTCGGGGTCGACCCCGATGACCCGCCCCAGCCAGAGCCGGTTGATGCCGGCGTGCAGGGCGTTGTAGGCCTTGGCATCGGACAGGTCGTCGGAGGCGTAGTTCTCCCACATGGGGGCCACATCCGGCCCCACCCGCACCGCGTCGAGCAGCCCGATGGAGGGCATGATGAGCGCCCCGGAGCCCAGGAGGAAGGTCTCCTCCCCGGCGGTGTCGCGCACGAGGCGCAGCCCGGTGCGGTAGGCCTCCTCCCGGTCGATCTGGCGGTGGCGGTAGCCGGAGATGGCGGCGGCGTTGATGAAGTCGAGCTTGAGGTAGCTGAAGCCCCACCGGTGGACGATCTTGGCGATGAGCTTGCGCACGTAGGTCTGGGCGGTGGGGTGGGTCGTGTCCAGCGCGTAGTAGTCGCCGCCCCAGTTGGAGCCGGCCACGGCCAGGCCGCCGTCGGCGTTGTGGACGAACATCTCCGGGTAGTCGCGCACGGCCCGGGAGCCGGGCAGGGCGATGAAGGGCGCCACCCACAGGCCCGGCTGCATGCCGGCCTCCCGGATCCGACTCGCGGCGGCCTCCATCCCGTCACTGAAGCTCTCGCCGGCCTCCCAGTCGCCGACCGCGACCTCCCAGCCGTCGTCGATCTGAAGCGTCTTGAAACCCAGCTCGGCGACCTGCGGTATCTCGCGCTCGAGGGCCTCCTGCGAGATCCCCTCGTAGTAGGAGTACCAGGAGCACCACACGCTCTGCGGCTCGATCGCCCGGGCCCCCAGGCTCTCGCCGAGCTCGCGCGCGTAGCGGGCCATGACGGCGGTGGCCGGGCCGGGCAGGATCACCCAGCGCGCCGGGTCACCGGACTCGGTGAAGGCCTCCAGGACCGCGGTGTCGGCGCGCAGCCGCGGCGTGCGCCCGTCCAGGCAGCCCACAAGCAGCGCCCCGGCGGAGTCCTCCAGGACCGCCATCCAGGCCGAGTGGTGGCGGGCCGGGTCGTCCCAGGGGGCGTCGTCGGCGGTCCGACGGCGCTGCTCATTGGCGATGCGCATGGGCGCCTCGCTCAGGCGGCGCCAGCCCGACGGCGACCAGGAGTTCTGGCCGGTGCGGTAGAACTCGCCGTCGCGCATGTCGTGCAGGAGGGTCAGGTGGGAGGCCTCGACATAGACCGCGCCGGTGGCACCGCCGGCACCGTGCTGGGTGGTCACCGTGCCGTCGCAGGCCAGGGCGATGCTGCGCCCGGTCAGGGTGATGTGGTGAATCATGCGCTCTCCTCGGCTCCGGCCTGTCCTGCCCGCGGCTCGGGTCCCCCGCGAGGCACCGGCACCGCCCGGCTCGCACTGTACGTGCTACCGACCGTACAGACCGACATTTTCTTCAAAGATGACGCGGAGCCGCGTCGTTTATGAAGATTCGGTCGGTGTGTGAGGATTGTGCTGCCCGCGGTGGAAGTAGTCCGCCAGCTCCGCGTCGAGCTCGGGCACGTCGAAGGGCACGGAGCCCGAGCGCAGGGACCGGGTGGCCAGCACCCCCGCTGCGACGGCGTCGCGCGCGCTGACCGGGGAGACGTCGGTGGCCCCACCGTCGCGCACGAAGCGCAGGAACTCGTCGATGGCGAGCTGGTCGGCACTGTCGTGCCCGGTGCCCTCCTCGGCGATGACGTACTCCTGGGTGGCGTGCTCGGCGTAGTGCTCGGTGCGCTTCGTCCACACCTTGACGACGTCGCCGGCCCCGTCACCGAGGTTCTCGGCCCGGCCGCGGGTGCCGATGACCGTGTAGCTGCGCCAGTAGTCGGGGGTGAAGTGGCACTGCTGGTAGGAGGTCATGACCCCGTTGCGCATGGTCATCATGAGCATGGAGTGGTCCTCGACGTCGATGACGGGGTTGAGCCCGTCCACCTCGTCGGCGGGCCAGTGCTCGAGGCTGAACCAGTCCTGCATGACGGTGCCGGCGCTCGTCCCGGCCGGGCGCCGCTCGGCCTCCCCGTAGACCATGAGTCCGCCCATGCCGACGACGCGGGCCGGCGCGGAGTGAGCCAGCCAGCTCATGACGTCGATGTCGTGGGCGGCCTTCTGCAGCAGCAGGCCGGTGACGTGGCGGCGCTCGGCGTGCCAGTCGCGGAAGTAGTAGTCGCCGCCGTTGCCCACGAAGTGGCGGCACCAGATGGCCTTGAGCTCGCCGATCCGCCCGGAGTCGATGATCGACTTCAGCAGCCGCACCACCTCCATGTGGCGCATGTTGTGGCCCACGTAGAGGCGGGTGCCGGTGCGCCGAGCCACCTCCAGGATGTGGTCGGCGGCCTCGATGGTGATGGCCAGGGGCTTCTCCAGGTAGACCGGGATGCCGGCCTCGAGGAAGAAGCAGGCCAGCTCCTCGTGGGTGTCGTCGGGGGTAGTCAGGACGACGGCGTCGATCCCGTGTCCCAGCAGGTCGCGGTGATCCGCCACCACCGCCACGCCCTCGGGCAGGAGGCGCTCGGCGCGCTCGACGGCGTCGGGGGCGGTGTCGGCCGCGGCGACGAGCCGGGCCGGGACCTGTGAGGAGTCCGCGAGCGCCGCCAGGTAGCAGCGGGCCCCGATGCCGACGACACCGACCCGCAACTCCCTTGAGGACTCAAGCACTCTGTCTCCCTCAGCTCTTCTGACGGGCCGCCCACCAGGAGCGCAGTGCCTGGCGGGCCAGGTCCTCGCCGATCGGCCCCTTCTCCATGCGCAGGTCCATGAGGAAGCGGTAGGCCTCGCCGACGATCGGCCCGGGGGCCACACCGAGCTCGGCCATGATCTGGCCGCCGTCGAGGTCGGGGCGGATGGCGGCCAGCTCCTCGGCGGCGCGCAGGGCCTCGATACGCTCCTCGAGGTCGTCGTAGGCGCGGTCCAGCATGGCGGCCTTGCGGCGGTTGCGGGTGGTGACGTCGGCCCGGGTGAGCCGGTGGAGGCGCTCCAGCAGGGGACCGGCGTCGGTGGCGTAGCGGCGCACGGCCGAGTCCGACCAGGCGGCGTCGACGTAGCCGTGGAAGCGCAGGTGGAGCTCGACCAGCCGGGAGACGTCCTTGATGGTCTGCTTGTCGAAGCGCAGCGCCCGCAGGCGCTTGGCCGTCATCCGGGCACCGACGTGGTCATGGCCGTGGAAGGTGACGGTGCCGTCGGGCAGGAAGCGGCGGGTGGCGGGCTTGCCGATGTCGTGGAGGATGGCGGCCAGGCGCAGCACCAGGTCGGGGCCGGGGACGGGCCCGTCGGGCCCGGTCTCCAGGTCGATGGCCTGGTCCAGGACGGTCAGGGTGTGCTCGTAGACGTCCTTGTGTCGCTTGTGCTCGTCGACGGTCTCACGCAGGGCGCTCAGCTCGGGCAGGACGACGTCGGCCACCCCGGTGTGGACCATGAGCTCCAGTCCGCGCCGGGGCCAGGGGCTGATGAGCAGGCGCTCGAGCTCGGCGCGCACGCGCTCGGCGGAGACGATCTCCAGGCGGGAGGCCATCTCCTCCATGGCGGTCATGACGTCCATCTCGACGTCGAAGCCGAGCTGGGCGGCGAAGCGGGCGGCCCGCATGATGCGCAGGGGGTCGTCGTCGAAGGACTGCTCGGCGCTGACGGGGGTGCGCAGGACGCCGGCGTTCAGGTCGGCCAGGCCGCCGCAGGGATCGACGAGCTCGAGGTCGGGCAGGCGCAGCGCCATGGCGTTGACGGTGAAGTCGCGGCGGGTGAGGTCCCCGGTGAGGGTGTCGCCGTAGGTGACCTGGGGCTTGCGCGAGCCGACCTCGTAGGCCTCGGTGCGGTAGGTGGTGACCTCCACGATGGTGGAGCCCTTGCGCGCGCCGATGGTGCCGAAGGCCCGGCCCACGTCCCAGGTGGTCTCGCCCCAGGCGGCCAGGATCTTCTCGGTCTGCTCGGGGCGGGCCGAGGTGGTCAGGTCCAGGTCGTGGGGGGCGACGCCGAGGAAGGCGTCCCGCACCGGCCCGCCGACCAGGGCGATCTCGTGCCCGGCGCGCACGAAGGCGTGGCCCAGGGCCGCCAGGGCGGGGGGCAGGCCCTCGAGCGCCTGACGGGCCTTGGGCGTCAGGCCGCGGTTCTCGACGGCTTCCGGGCAGTCGGCGGATTCAGCGGGAGCGGGGTGCGCAGTCATCGGCCCAAGCCTGCCATGAACCCTCACCGGTGCGCCGTCGTCCTCGGCCTCAGCCGCCCTGTGGTGAGGACCATCCCGCACCTCGGCCACGGCCGCCACCGACCGCCGTCGCACCCCATGTCCGTCCGCGGATGGCGCAGTTGTGTGCGACGACGTACTCGGCCAGAGGCGCCCGGCGGCTCGAACGCCCTAGAGTGTCCCCATGCCCTCTCCACGCACTCGCACGCCCCGCGCCGGAAACCCGGCCCACCGGGCGAGTGCACGCGCCCTGCCCATCGTCAACGAGACCAGTGCCGGCGGCCTGGTCGTCGACGTCCAGAACGGGCAGGCCTTCACCGCGGTCATCGCCCGGCGCAACCGGGGCGGGCGCCTGGAGTGGTGCCTGCCCAAGGGGCACCTGGAGGGCGCCGAGACCCCCGAGCAGGCCGCGGTCCGCGAGATCATGGAGGAGACCGGGATCACCGGTCGGGTTCTTCGGCACCTGGCGACCATCGACTACTGGTTCGCCGGCCACGAGCACCGCGTCCACAAGGTGGTGCACCACTTCCTGCTGGAGGCGGTCAGCGGCACCCTGACCACGGAGAACGACCCGGACCATGAGGCCGAGGACGTCGAGTGGGTCGCCCTCGACGACGTCTCCCACCGCCTGGCCTACCCCAACGAGCGCCGTATCGTGGCCGCGGCCTGGGACATCCTGGTGGGGGATGGATGACGGGCACCGCCGCCTCTGTGTACGCGAAGGTGGTCACCACGCTGGGCTCCCGGCTGCGGAGCAGGGCGATGGTGACCATTGCCGCCCTACTGGGGGTGGCCGGCCTGGTGCTGTGGCCGGTGGCCGCCCTTCCCGTGGCCGAGGCGGACCAGGGCTCCGGCACACTCCCGCTCGCGCAGTCCGCCGGGCTCTCCGCTGAGATTGCCCCGGCCGCCCCGGCGACGCCGTCCGCGACATCGGCCCCGACGAAGGCCGCCCCATCCGCCCCGACGTCGAAGGAGAAGCCCTCCAACCAGGTGACCGTGAGCATCGACGCCATGGCCCCCGAGGTGCTCCACAGCGACCAGGACCTCAACCTGACCGGCACCATCACCAACGGAACCGCTCAGACCATCACCGGGGCGGACCTGGTGACGCGGGTGCAGCGATCCACGGAGGCCACGAGTCGGGGCCTGAGCAAGTGGCTGACCGGGACCGACGAGTCGGGACTGTCGGACCCCTTCACGGTCCCACTGGGTCATGACCTCCAGCCGGGGGGCGTCTCCCAGTTCTCCATCACCATTCCCGCCGACGAGCTGCCGCTGGACAGCACTGACCAGTGGGGGCCGCGCGGCGTCTCCGTCGCCCTGGCGACCCAGGACGTCTCCCTGGCCCAGGACCGCAGCATCCTCGTGTGGGACAGCGGCGCCTCCGTCGCACCGGTGCGCATGACCGTCTTCCTGCCGGTGACCGCCTCCGCTCAGGAGATGGCGGTGCTGTCCGCCCCGCATACCCAGGAGCGCACGGAGGCCCTCAGTCGCATTCACAACCGGGTCCAGGGCCTGGTGAGCATGGCCGGCGACGGCGTCGTGGTCGCCGTCGACCCGGCACTGATCGAGGCCCTCGGTGTCACCACGGACAGCCTCGAGCAGGCCGCCCGCAACAGCAGCTCCCAGCCCTCCACGCCGGACGCCTCCCCTCAGGCGCCCCAGAGCGCCGACTCCTCCGCGTCGTCGGCCCCGACCACACCGTCGACGCCGGCCCCCTCG
>CAJZFF010000069.1 GCA_915069725.1 uncultured Actinomyces sp. | reverse complement strand
GTGACCTCGACCCGCACTTCTGGCTCGACCCGGACCGCATGGTCAAGGTGGCCGAGGCCCTTGAGGCATCCTTCGCCAAGATCGACCCGGCCAACGCCAACGACTACAAGGCGGGCCTGGACAAGCTCAAGACGGCGCTGACCGGAGTGGACAACCAGTACAAGCAGGGCTTGACCAGCTGCCAGCACAAGACCTTCATCACCTCCCACGCCGCCTTCGGCTACATGGCCGAGCGCTACGGCCTGACCCAGGCCTCCATCTCCGGCATCGACCCCGATGCTGAGCCCAGCCCGGCTGAGATGGCCAACATCAAGTCGGTGGTCGAGAAGACGGGGGTGAAGACGATCTTCACCGAGGAGCTGGTCTCCGACGCCCCCGCCAAGGCGATCGCCGCGGAGACCGGGGCGGAGACGAGCGTCCTCAGTCCCCTGGAGTCCAAGCCCGAGCGGGGCGACTACACCGACGCCATGACCACCAACCTGGAGCGGCTCAAGTCCGCCATGGTGTGCAAGTAGCCTCAGGGCCCGGCCGCCGAGCCTGGGCTCCGAGCAGATGACGCCCTCTCAGATTGGCATGATCGCATCCGTATGACCTCATCATCTCCACCTTCACCAGCGTCTGTGACGACGCCGTCCGGTTCCCCCCGGGCGGCGTCGTCCGCGCTCGCCATCAAGGTCCGTGAGCTCAGCGTCGTCCTGGGCTCCTCCCTCATCCTGGACGACGTGAGCCTGGCCGTGGGCGGCGGCGAGTCCGTGGCGATCCTGGGCGCCAACGGCTCGGGCAAGTCCACCCTCGTCAAGGCCGTTCTGGGGCTGGTGCCCCTGTCCGGCGGCAGCATCGAGGTCCTGGGTACCCCCACCTCGCGCCGCCGCAGGGTCCCCTGGGAGCGCGTCGGTTACGTCCCCCAGCGGATCGGCGCCGGCTCCGGCGTCCCGGCCACCGCCCTGGAGGTGGTGAGATCCGGGCTCCTGGGACCGCGCAGGCCCTGGGCCGACCGGGGGCGGAGCGCCAAACGCAAGGCCATGGCCGCCTTGGACGCCGTCGGGCTGGCCCACCGGGCCGCGGACCACGTCCAGGTCTTCTCCGGCGGGCAGGCCCAGCGGGTCCTCATCGCCCGGGCCCTGGTCCGCTCCCCCGAGCTGCTCATCCTCGATGAGCCCCTGGCCGGCATCGACCGCGCCAGCCGCGAGTCCCTGGCCGAGATCCTTCAAGGGCTGCGCGCACAGGGGCTGACCCTGGTGACGGTTCTGCACGAGATGGGTGAGCTCTCCGACGTCGTCCAGCGGGCGATCCTCCTGCAGGACGGCCGGCTCGTCGCCGACGGCCCGGCCGGCGAGGTCGCTCATCTGCGCGACAGCGGGGCCGGTGCGCCCCAGAGCCACCCGCACCGCGCCCACTGCGGCGACGGCGCCGACGGCGACCACCACCCGGACGCCGGCGGCCCTCCGGCCCACCACGCCCCCGTCCTCGACCATCGGCTGCCTGACAGGCACCCTCATTCCGGTAGGAGCACCCGCCCATGATCGAGTTCGTCTCCGACATGCTCGCCAGTCCCCTCATCCAGCGGGCCTTCATCGTGGCGGTCCTGGTGGGGCTGGCCGCCCCGGTGGTGGGCACCTACCTGGTTCAGCGGGGCCTGGCGCTGCTGGGCGACGGAATCGGGCACATCGCCCTGACCGGGATCGCCCTGGGCTGGCTGGCCGGGGCCGCCGCCAACGTCACTCCTCACGACGCCTGGTCCGTGCCCGGGGCGATCCTCATCAGCGTGCTGGGAGCCGTGATGATCGAGGTCATCCGCGCCAACGGCCGTACCCGAGGAGACGTGGCCCTGGCGATCCTGTTCTACGGGGGCATAGCCGGGGGCGTCATCCTCATTCGCGTCGCCGGGGGGACGACGACGAACCTCAACTCCTACCTGTTCGGCTCGATCTCCACGGTCTCGGTCTCCGACGCCTGGTTCACCATCGCCCTGGCCACCCTGGTGCTCCTGGTGGGGCTGGGGATGCGCGGCCCGCTGTTCGCGCTGTGCCACGACGAGGAGTTCGCCCACGCCTGCGGCCTGCCCACCGGTGCCCTCAACGTGCTGGTGGCGGTGGTGGCGGCACTGACGGTCTCGGTGTCCATGCGGGTGGTGGGGGCCCTGCTGGTCTCGGCGGTCATGATCGTGCCGGTGGCCATCGCCCAGCTCGTCTCGCACTCCTTCGCCCGCACCATGTATCTGGCGATGGGGCTGGGCGTGGTGGCCTGCGTATCGGGTCTGACGATCACCTACCTGGTGGCGGCCTCTCCCGGCGCCATGATCGTGGTACTCCTAGTGGGGGGCTACGCCGTCGTCGCCCTCCTGTCCGGACTGCTGCAGCTCGTCAGCCGCTCGCGACGGCACCACATCACCTCAGGAGGCAGATCATGAGCGCAAGCAGCACGGCGCAGCGTCCCCGCGCCACGCGCCAGCGTGCCGCCGTCGCCGACATCCTCGCCCGCACCGACGAGTTCCGCTCGGCCCAGCAGATCCATTCCGCCCTGGAGGCGGAGGGCACCAAGGTGGGACTGGCCACCGTCTACCGCAACCTGCAGACCCTGGCGGAGGCCGGCGCGGTGGACCAGGTGCGCAGCGCCGAGGGCGAGGTCCTCTACCGGGCCTGTGAGGAGCAGGAGCACCATCACCACATCGTGTGCCGCCGCTGCGGCTACACCGTGGAGGTCTCCGGCGGCGAGCTGGAGGAGTGGATTCAGCGGGTCTCAGCGCGGCAGGGCTTCACCCAGATGGAGCACACGGCCGAGTTCTTCGGCCTGTGCGCCACCTGCTCGGCCCAGAACGCCTCACAGGACTGAGCAGACCTGATCGGCCCGGTGCCCGAGCCGGGTTTCGCAGTTGCTTGGGTGGTACCTGGCGTGTACTGCACGAGGGTCGGGAGCTACTGAAAGAGGGCCGGGGGTACTCCACGTAGGCCGGGGATTCGTGCAGTATGCACAACCCTTGGCCAGTAGATCCCCACCCTCGTGGAGTAGGCAAACTCGGGCTGGAGCCGGTGCCGCGCCGACCCCGCGGAGTCGAACCCACCAGCAACCAAGTGTCCACAGCGCTGACATCAGCGACTTCGCCGCGGAAGCCACCAGCGGGAATCGTTGGAATTCTGGGGTTTCTTCTCGAAGTACGACGCCTGAGCAAGGTTGATGTCAGCGTCATGGACACCGGCGCCCCGTCGCACCTCTTCCTTCGTGCCCGCCATCGACTCCAGGCCAAGTTATCCCACCCCGAAATCCCGCAGGAGCGAGAGTCTCAGCAGCCATGACACTCACATGTCTTAGATGTGAAGAGACAAGACAGTTCCCTATTTCCCGTCGTGGTGCGGTGACTCGTCAGCCTCGTCGTCCTCCGGGTCCTCGGCGCCGGTGGGCTCCTCGTGCAGCACCTTGTCCACGGCCCCGCCGTAGCGGCGCTCGCGTCCGGCGTAGGCCTCGCAGGCCTTCCACAGCTCGGTGCGGTTGAAGTCGGGCCAGGCCAGGGGTGAGAAGTAGAGCTCGGCGTAGGAGGAGGACCACATGAGGAAGTTGGAGGTGCGCTGCTCGTCGCCGGTGCGGATGAACAGGTCCACGTCCCGCATGGTGGGTGAGTAGAGGTAACGCTGGATGGTCCTCTCGTTGATGGAGGAGGCCTTGAGGCGGCCGGCGGCGACGTCCTCGGCGATGGCTCGGGTGGCGTCGGCGATCTCGGCGCGCCCGCCGTAGTTGATGCACAGGTTGAGGACCAGGCCCGTGTTGTGCGCGGTGACGCGCTCGGCCTCACGCAGCTCGTGCAGGACGGACTTCCACAGGCGCGGGGTGCGTCCGATCCAGCGCAGCCTGACGTTCCAGGAGTTGAGGACATCGCGCTGGACGCGCAGGACCTTGCGGGCGAAGCCCATGATGAAGCGGACCTCGCCGGGTGAGCGCCGCCAGTTCTCAGTGGAGAAGGCGTAGACGCTCAGCTCCTTGACACCGATCTCGATAGCGCCGGCGGCGACGTCGAGCATATTGGCCTCCCCCACCCGGTGGCCCTCGGTGCGGGGCAGGCCGCGGGCGTTGGCCCAGCGCCCGTTGCCGTCCATGACGACAGCCACGTGCTGGGGCAGGGAGGCCGGCGGCAGTGACGGGGGCGTGAGGCCCGGGCGGTGCAGGGGCGGGGCCTCGTTGATCGTCATGTCCCGGGTCGTGCCCGGCGCCGTGTCTGTCGAGGCGTCTGTCATGGTCATGCCCTTTCCACCAGTGCGAGGGAGCGCAGGCGCCGCTCCAGGTACCAGGTCGTGTAGGCCGAGACGAGTCCGGAGGCCTGGGAGCGCTCGCGCTGACCGGAGGCGTCGGCCACGGCCCAGTCGCCGGAGAGCAGGGCACCCAGGAGCGCCATCGTGGACGGCTCGACCTCGACGGCGCCGGCCGAGCGGCAGGACTCGCACACCGCCCCACCGGCCTGCACGTGGAAGGCCCGGTGGGGTCCGGGGGCGCCGCACAGGGCGCAGTCGTAGCACGAGGGCGCCCAGCCCCCCAGGGCCAGGGCCCGCAGCAGGTAGGAGTCCAGGATGAGTCCGGGCGCGTGACGCCGGTGCGCCATAGCGGCCAGGGCGCCGGCCAGCAGCAGGTACTGCTGGGGGCTGGCCTCGGTGCCCAGGTCTCCGTCGTCGGCGCTGAGGCGCTCAGCGGTCTCCACCATGGTCGAGGCGCAGGTGAACATGGCGTAGTCGGCGCTGACGGCCCGGCCGAAGGGGTCGATGATCTCGGCCTGGGTGACGACGTCGAGGGTGCGTCCGGCGTGGAGCTGGACGTCGGTCATGGAGAAGGGCTCCAGGCGGGCGCCGAAGCGGGAGGTGGTGCGGCGCACCCCCTTGGCCACGGCGCGCACCTGTCCGTGGTGGCGGGTGAGCATCACGATGATGCGGTCGGCCTCGCCCAGCTTGTAGGTGCGCAGGATGATCGCCTCATCCCGATACAGCCTGCTCGTCACGGGCGCAGTCTCTCACGCCCTCTCAGCGCAGGGCGCGATTGATGGCGGAGATGACGGCCTTGAAGGAGGAGGTGGTGATGGAGGGGTCGATGCCCACGCCCCACAGGACCTGGCCGTCGACCTCGCACTCGACGTAGCTGGCGGCCTTCGCGTCGCGTCCCTCGCTCAGGGCGTGCTCGACGTAGTCGAGGATCCGCACGCTCAGGCCTGTGCTCTCCAGGGCGGTGACGAAGGCGTCGAGGGGCCCGTTGCCGGAGGCGGTCAGGTGCTTCTCCGCCCCGCCGTCGACCAGGGTGACGGTGAGGGTGGAGTCCTCGTCATCACCGGTGGAGGTCAAGGTCGCCCCACGCAGCTCGAAGCGGCCCCAGCGGCTGAGCTCGGCCTCAGGGACGGCCGCGGCGGGCAGGTACTCGTCGGCGAAGATCGACCACAGGCGGTCATCGTCGACCTCGCCGCCGTAGGTGTCGGTGTGGCGCTGGACGATGCGGGAGAACTCGATCTGGAGGCGGCGCGGCAGCTCGAGCTTGCGGGTGGTGCCCAGCAGGTAGGCGACCCCGCCCTTGCCGGACTGGGAGTTGACGCGCACGACGGCCTCGTAGGAGCGGCCCACGTCGTGGGGGTCGATGGGCAGGTAGGGCATGGCCCAGGGGACGGCGATCTGCGCCTCGGCGTCGGCCAGTCCCTCGGCCTTCTTGGCGTTGACCTGCGCGGCGCGCGCGGCGAAGCCCTTCTTGATGGCGTCCTGGTGGGAGCCGGAGAAGGAGGTGTAGACGAGCTCGCCGGCGTAGGGGGTGCGCGGGGGCACGTCCATGCCGGTGGCCCGCTCGACGGTGCGGCGGACCTCGTCGATGTCGGACAGGTCGAGCATGGGGTCCACGCCCTGGCTGAAGAGGTTGAGGGCCAGGGTCACCAGGTCCACGTTGCCGGTGCGCTCGCCGTGGCCGAACAGGCAGCCCTCGACGCGGTCGGCGCCAGCCATGAGGCCGAGCTCGGCAGTGGCCACGCCCGAGCCGCGGTCGTTGTGGTTGTGCAGGGACAGGCACACCGAGTCGCGATGAGACAGGTGGCGGCTCATCCATTCGATCTGGTCGGCGTAGACGTTGGGGGTGGCCCGCTCGACGGTGGAGGGCAGGTTGAGGATGATCTCGCGGTCCTCCTCGGGCTGCCACACGTTCATGACGGCCTCGCAGACCTCGAGGCTGTAGTCGAGCTCGGTGTCGATGAAGAACTCCGGGGAGTACTCGTAGCCGAAGATCGTGTCCTCATCGAGGACCTTCTCGGCGCGGGCCATGATCTGGCGGGTGCCGTCGACGGCGAGCTCGCGAACCTGGTCGCGGTCCATGCGGAAGACGACGTCACGGAAGATGGGCGACAGGGCGTTGTAGAGGTGGACGGTGGCCCGGGGGATGCCGACGCAGGCGTCCAGGGTGCGGTCGATGAGCTCACCACGCGACTGGGTGAGCACCGAGATGGTGACGTCCTCGGGGATCGCACCGTCGTCCACCAGGGAGCGCACGAAGTCGTAGTCGGTCTGAGAGGCGGCCGGGAAGCCGATCTCGATCTCCTTGAAGCCCATGCTCACGAGCAGGTCGAAGACGGCGCGCTTGGCCTGGGGACCCATGGGCTCGATGAGGGACTGGTTGCCGTCGCGCAGGTCGGTACTCAGCCAGCGGGGGGCGGTGGTGATGCGCTTGTCCGGCCAGGTGCGGTCGGGCAGGTCGATGGTGGCGACGTCGAGGAAGGGCCGGTACTTGGCGAACGGCATACCGGAGGGCTGCTGGGGGGCGGGGCGGGCGTTACGCATAGGGGTTCTCCTGGGTGAGGTGCTTCGTGATTCGACGGCGGTTCCCAGAAGACTCGTCTGACTCCTGAGGAACATGGCCGCGAACGTGGCCGAGCAGAACGAGTCAGCCGCGGTCGGGGTGCCGGCCTGTCAGGCCCCGCCGCGGCGACTAAGCAGGAGGCTCATCTGGAGGCCTGGAGTCGCTCGCACGGCGTAGACCCTACCCCGATGACGACCCGTCGTCAGGTAAGGCGGCCGCGCGGGACCGCAATGTGAGACGACCACTGCGGAGCTCACCCACACAGCACATCCCTTGATCCGACGAAGACCAACACCATGTTGTAGCATGACTACTATATTCAGTTGTGCTTCTACTCAGGAGGGTTTGTGTGATGCCTCCAGTCATCACCACGGAGAACCTCGAGTTCTCCTACGGGGACACCCCGGTTCTGCACGGCATTGACCTGTCGGTCGAGGCCGGCGAGGTCGTCTGCCTGCTCGGCCCCAACGGCGTGGGCAAGACGACCCTGGTGGAGAACCTGCTGGGGTCCCTCACCCCGACGAGCGGCAGGGTCCGCGTGCTCGGTACCGATCCGCGCCGGGCGGGCGCCGACTTCTGGGCGAGGGTCGGGCTGGTGCAGCAGAGCTGGACCGACCACGCCAAGTGGAAGGTGAGGGACCAGCTGGAGTGGATCCGCTCGGTCCAGCTGACGGCGGCGAGCCGGGTGAGCAGCACCCGAGAGGTGCTCGACGCCGTCGGACTCAGCGAGAAGGCCGACTCCCGGCTGTCGAGGCTCTCCGGCGGGCAGCGACGCACCATTGACTTCGCGGCCGCCCTCATGGCCGCACCCGAGCTCCTCGTCCTGGACGAGCCGACGACAGGACTGGACCCGGTCTCCAAGGCGCGACTGCACGATCTTATTCTGGCCAGGGTCGACGACGACGCCACCATCGTCATGACCACTCACGACCTGGCCGAGGCCGAGCACCTTGCCTCCCGAGTGCTCATCATGAACGAGGGACGGATCCTCGCCGACGGCACGGTCACGGCGCTGCGCGAGCGCCTCGATCGTGGCGCCGAGATCACCTGGGTCCAGGATGGGACGCACCACGTCCACTCCACCCACTGCCCCGAGCGCTTCGTCAAGGAGCTCGACCTCGACGCCATCTCCGGGCTCACCATCACCCGCCCCACCCTGGAGGAGACCTACCTCTCCCTCGTCAGCA
>CAJZFF010000068.1 GCA_915069725.1 uncultured Actinomyces sp. | reverse complement strand
GCTTGCCCTGGTCGCGCAGCCAGCGTCCGAGCTTTCCGGCCAGGGTGGTCTTACCGGCGCCCTGAAGACCGGCGAGCATGATGATCGTGGGACCGCGGTCGGCCCAGTTGATCTCGCGGGACTGCCCGCCGAGGATTTCGATGAGCTCGTCATTGACGATCTGGACGACCTGCTGGGCGGGGTTGAGGGCCTGGGAGCGGGCGGCCTCCTTGGCCTTCTCACGCACCGCCGCGGTGAAGGCGCGGACCACCGGCAGAGCGACGTCGGCCTCCAGGAGGGCCCGACGGATCTCCGAAACAGTGGTGTCGATATCCGCCTCGGTCAGGCGGCCCTTGCCGCGCAGAGAGCTGAATGAGGCGGTGAGCCGGTCGGAGAGATTGCCGAACACGCGGTGTCCTTCCTTGGCGCCGGGCGCGCCTGCGGTGGTGTGCTTGCGGACCCGAGACCGTCGACGGTTGCCTACGGGCGCCCGGGTATAGCTGCCGACCAGGATAGCGCCAGCGACAAGCCCTCGATGCCCCGGGTGCCGCCGTGCTCGGCGGCCAGCCAGATCTTGCCGTCACCATGTTCCCAGTCCGGGCCGCCTCCGCGATGACGGTCACGGCTCACGGGGCCTCGGCGTCCGCGGCGAGCACCTCGATGCGGACGGGGACGTGGTCGGCTCGGTACTCCACGCCCCGGTAGACCTCAGCATGTCCTTTCTGCCGGCCCGAGCCCTGCGCCTCGGAGATCGTGGCCCCGTTCAGATCGACGGCCACTAGCGCGGTGGTCACCTTGTGGAGCTGGTAGGGCTGGATAATCGCGGTGATGAGCCTCATGGCTCTCAGCGCTTCTTACTTCTCGCCGCTGGTCTTCCAGCTGACGGCCTTCCCGTCGACGGCGTCGGCAGGTCCAAGATCCCCGGCGCGACCTGGCTGCTGTGCCCGCCGCCCGCCTGTGCCCGCTGGGCTCCACAGCCATGCGCACCCCTGAGATATGTCATGAGCAAGTAGTGACCGATGGGCCATGGACCGCAGCCGACACGGGGCGAGTCTTGAGCCATGAGCACAGCAACGCCTCGGAGCAGCCGGGATGCCTCCGTCTCGGAAGCCCCTCGAACAGACCGTTTGGACGCCGTCCGACTGACCGATCTGCACAAGTCCTTCGGTGACGTCACCGCCGTCGACGGTGTCGACCTGACCATCAGCCCCGGCGAAGTCGTCGCCCTCCTGGGCCCCAACGGTGCGGGCAAGACGACGACGATCGACATGATCCTGGGACTGAGCCGCCCTACCAGCGGCGATGCGAGAGTCTTCGGGATGAGCCCGCGCCAGGCGGTCGACCGGGGCCTGGTCGCCGCAGTCATGCAGACCGCCGGCCTCCTGCCCGACATCACCGTGCGTGAGACGGTGCAGCTGACGGCGAGCCTCTTCTCCCATCGAATCGATGCCGAGGACGCCATGCGCCGCGCCGGCGTCACCGACTTCGCCTCGCGCATCGTCAAGAAGTGCTCCGGAGGCCAGCAGCAGCGCCTGCGCTTCGCCATGGCGCTCGTGAGCGATCCGGCACTGCTCATCCTCGATGAGCCGACCACAGGCATGGACGTCGAGGGGCGCCGCAGCTTCTGGGAGGCCATCCACGCCGATGCCGAGCGCGGGCGCACCATCGTCTTCGCCACGCACTACCTTGAGGAGGCCGACGCCTTCGCCGACCGGATCATCCTGATGCGTCATGGGCGCATCATCGCCGACGGCACCGCCGCGGAGATCCGCGCCTCCGTGAGCGGCCGCTCCCTGAGGGCCACCCTGACCTGCGCTCCCGAAAGGCTGCGCGACGCCCTGACCGATCCGCAGATCCGCGGGCAGGTCCACGACGTCGAGATCCTGGGCAGCTCGCTCACCCTGAGCTCGACCGATACCGACGCCGTGGCCGCGCTCCTCCTCAGTGAGCACCTCGCCCAGGACCTGGAGATCACCAGCCGAGGCCTGGAGGACGCCTTCATGGCCCTGACCAGCGACAGCGCCTCCACCCCCAGTGCCGGAGCGTCAGCATGAGCCGTTCCGTCCGCCCCAGCAGCACCGTCACCCTTCCGCCCACTACCTCCACCGGAACCGCAATGTCCTCTTCTCAGTCCTTCTCGTCCTCCTCCGCCTCATCAGTTGTCAAGCGCCTCGATCTGTCCTCCCGGACCGCGCCCCCGCTGGGAGGGTTGAGCCTTCCCCTGCTGTCGCTCGAGGTACGCCGCCGCCTGCGCAACCGTCGCTCCGTCATCTTCTCGATCGTTCTTCCGGTGGCCTTCTTCCTGATGTTCACCACCACCGACTACTCGGCCACGCCCTACGGCAACGGCAATGTCGTGGCCAACATGATGATCGGCATGGCCCTGTACGGCGCCCTCATGACCACCACCGGGGCCGGCGCGGCCGTGAGCAACGAGCGGGCCTCAGGCTGGAGCCGCCAGCTGCGTCTGACCCCGCTCAAGCCCATCGCCTACATCACCGCCAAGGCGATCGTAGGGATGCTCATCAGCGCCCTGGCCATCGGCGCCGTCTATGCCTGCGGCCCTGTGCGTCACGCGCAGATGCCTGCGAGGGCCTGGATCACCTCGGCCCTCATCATCTGGCTGGGCTCCCTGGTCTTCGTCGCCTTCGGACTGTTCGTCGGCTACCTCCTTCCCTCGGACAACGCCATGCAGGTGGTCGGCCCGCTCATGGCCCTGCTCGCCTTCCTCGGCGGCATGTTCATCCCGTTGACACCGGGCTCCACCATGGATCGCATCGGCAGCTTCACCCCCATGTACGGGCTGCACAACCTGGCGCTGTGGCCCATGGGCGCCGAGAGCTTCTCCTGGTGGTGGGTGGTCAACGTGCTGACCTGGCTCGTCGTCTTCCTGGGCGGGGCCGCCTGGAAGATGGGCCGAGACACCGCCCGGGTGTGAGACCGTGAGTACCATCAGGGTCATGAAAGCCCGCGCCCTGTCCCCCGACGAGGCGCGGGCTCGCCGCACTCGCGTTGTGGCGGTCGGCTGGGGGATCGTGTGGGCCGCCTTCATGGTTCCGGTCGTCAGGGTGGGGCTGGCCCAAGGATCCAGCGGTGGGGTGTGGGGCGCTGTCAGCGCCGTTGTCTCCTGCGCATGCCTGTACGCCGCCTGCTCGCTCAGCGTGAGACGGGTGCGCCAGGGCCTGACCTGGCCCGGCCGTCTGAGTCTGTTGCTCATCGTCGTCGGCGCGCTCACAGCGATCGGGGCGGCCCTCGGCGTGGGCCCTCAGAGCCTGCAACTGGTGGTCTTCCTGGCCGTTGTCCTGGCCTTCTCCCTGCCCTGGCAGGCGTCCATCGGGCCCATCGCGATCCTTGCCGGCACGTTGTTCCTCGTTCCCAGGATGAGTCCTTCCTGGTCCGCAAGTGAAGACGCCTGGATCGCTCTGCTCGGCGCGGGCGGCGCTTGCGTCTTCGGGCGCTACATCATGGAGCAGCGGCGGGTGGCCCGCATTCTGGAGCAGCGCACTCACGAGCTGGAGATCAATGAGGAGCGCAACCGCATGGCCCGGGACATGCATGACATCCTGGGGCACTCGCTGACAGTCATCGCATTGAAGACCGAGCTCGCCACCAGACTCGTCGATGCCGCCCCCGATCAGGCCAAGGCGGAGCTGACCGAGGTCCAGTCCCTGGCACGCTCCGCCCTGGCCGACGTGCGCGCCACCGTCAACAGCTACCGCGAGCTGAGCCTGGCCGGCGAGCTGGCTCGCGCCACGAACGTCCTGACCTCTGCCGGTGTCCGCGCCGACCTCCCGCTGACCGTCGAGATCGTCGATCCCGAGCTGCGCGAGCTCTTCGCCTGGGTGGTGCGCGAGGGCGTCACCAACATCGTGCGCCATGCCCACGCCTCGCGCTGCAAGGTGGAGCTGACTACTGATTCCATTGAGGTGGTCGACGACGGTATCGGGCTCGTCTCGTCCGGAGCCAGTGACGGTCACGGGTTGGAGGGGCTGCGTCAACGCTGCCAGAACAATGGCGCCGATCTCACCACTGGGACGCCTTCCAGCGGCAAGGGCACTGTTCTGAGGGTGAGCGCCCATCTGTCGTCTCGACTGACGCACGACACGACGAGCTGAGGCCGGCGGCGAACCGCAGTACGCAGCTGCTGATGCACCAAGCCCTCGATGAACCACGAGCGACGGAGATGATCGATGATCCAAGTGATGCTGGCCGATGACCAGGCCATGGTGCGCGGGGCGCTGGCCGCATTGCTCGCCCTGGAGACCGATATCGAGGTCGTCGCCCAGGTCGGGAACGGAAACGATGTTCTGCCCGTCGCGCTCGAGCACCGGCCCGACGTCGTCCTCATGGACGTTGACATGCCCGGTACCGACGGGCTGAGCGCGACCGCGAGTCTCCTGGAGCGGTTGCCGGCCACGCGAGTCCTCATCGTCACCACCTTCGGGCGTCCCGGATTCCTGCGGCGCGCCATTCAGTCCGGGGCCCACGGCTTCGTCGTCAAGGACGCCCCGGCCACCGAGCTGGCCGAGTCGGTGCGCCGAGTCCATGCCGGGCTGCGCGTCGTCGACCCGGCGCTGGCCGCCGACTCGCTCGTCTTCGGGGACTCCCCCTTGACCGCCAGGGAGACCGAGGTGCTTCAGGCGGCGGCCGACGGCGCCACCGTCTCCGAGGTCGCCCGGCGCGTTCACCTCTCTGAGGGCACCACCCGCAACCACCTGTCCCAGGCCATGGCCAAGACCGATGCGCCCACTCGGGCCGCAGCAGTGCATATCGCCGCCCAGAAGGGCTGGATCATTCAGTAAGGGCCCTCACCCGACATGGCCGAGACGCCTCCGGCTACCCAGGCTCTGAAACGAGGCGAGTGGCCGGAGGTGTTACGCAGAGACGGGCAGGCCCGTGAGCGACGGCTCAGCCCAGCAGCGCGTCGACGAAGCCCTCCGGGTCGAAGGGGGCCAGGTCGTCGGCCCCCTCCCCCAGGCCCACGAGCTTGACGGGCACGCCCAGCTCCTTCTGGACAGTGACAACGATGCCGCCCTTGGCGGTGCCGTCGAGCTTGGTGAGCACGATGCCGGTGACGCCCACGGCCTCGGAGAAGACCTGGGCCTGACGCATGCCGTTCTGGCCGGTGGTGGCGTCCAGCACTAGGAGGATCTCGCTGACCGGGGCGATCTTCTCCATGACGCGCTTGATCTTGCCCAGCTCGTCCATGAGGCCGGCCTTGTTCTGCAGGCGCCCGGCGGTGTCGACGACGACGACGTCCGCCTCCTGGGCGGCGGCCTCACGGGCTGCGTCGTAGGCGACTGAGGCGGGGTCGGCCCCCTCCTTCTCGGAGCGCACGACGTCAACGCCCACGCGTTCGCCCCAGGTGCTCAGCTGCTCGGCCGCCGCGGCGCGGAAGGTGTCGGCCGCCCCCAGGACGACGGTCCTGTCCTGAGCCACCAGGACGCGGGCGAGCTTGCCGCAGGTGGTGGTCTTGCCGGTGCCGTTGACCCCCACCATGAGGATGGCCGCCGCAGGCTTGCCCTGGGCACCTTCGGCCGGGGTGGGGCGCTCCAGGTTGAGGGAGCGGTCCAGTGTGGGGTCGACGAGCTTGAGCAACTCGGCGCGCAGGACAGTGCGTACCGCCTCGGGGTCGGAGGTTCCCAGGACCTTGGCCTGGGTGCGCAGCTCGTCCATGAGGGAGGTGGTCACCTCGATGCCGAGGTCGGAGGTGAGCAGAGTGTCCTCGATCTCCTCCCAGTCCTCCTCGGTGAGGTCTCCTCGGGACAGGACGGACAGGACCGCCTTGCCGAAGCCGCCTGCACCGGCCAGGCGGGCGCGTAGGCGCTGCATGCGGCCCGGGATGGACTCGGGGGACTCCAGCGTCGCGGCCGGCTTGGCGGCGCCCGCCCCTTCCTCATCCTCATCGGCGTCCTCGTCCTCCGAGGGCAGAAGGTCCTCCACGGACATCGGCTGGTGGGCGCTGATCTCGTCGGAGACCTGGCCCCGCCGTCGGCCGGCGTAGAGCCACAGCCCTCCTCCGATGACGATGACCAGGATGATGCCGAGAACGATGAGGATCGGTTCCATGGGCCCATCATGCCCGATCATGGACTCGCTGTGGCAGGGTCGTCCTCCCCTGGTCACCTCTCACCCGTGGGAGGCGCAAGAGTCACGGACGCACGGCTCGGTCGTGGGGAGAAAAAACTGCAGCATGCCTGTGGGCATGCTGCAGGACGGGCGGTTATCTCGAAGTTCTCTCACCGTGTCGTCGCCTGTTGATCCGTATCGCTCTCAGACCGAAGCACCATGAGGGCAGCGAGAGAAAGAGAAAGCACGAGGAGCGCCAAGGCGACGTTCTCCCGAGGTCAGGATTTTATCCAAAAGTAGCGACGCCACTACCTCATCTCGTCGTGAAAATAATCGTCGGCGATAGTTTTTTCACGACGCGGCCGTCGCCGCTCACCTCTGAGGCTGAGACAGTCCACCAGTAGCCGGCTCATGCACCTGGCCGCGACGCCGGGAGCCGGCGGAGCCGCGGGTCCTCTCCGCGGCATCCATCGCCCTTCCGACGACGCCGACCAGGCCTCCGAAGCCGTCGGTCCCGACGTAGGCAGCCGGCCCCTCGCGCGTCATGAGATCGGAGAGGCGAGCCTCCTGGGGCACGACCTCAACCTCGACATCCTGCTCCTCCAGACGCACCTCCTGCGAGTTACGGACCAGGCCGCGAATACGCGAGGGCCAGGAGCGCACAGGGAAGCGCTCGGCGCAAACCATGCCGAGCACAAGCAGGCCGGCAACCAGCACGACAACGAGGGGAAGAATCATGACACCCATAGTTAGGATTCTGCCTTGCGAAATACGATCTGACCAGACTTTGAACGCACTTGTCGTCCAATCAACAACAAAACCTGACAACTTCCTGACACAACAATGGCTCATATCTGAAAACGAGCGTCACGCTGTCAGCAGTCTATCACATTCTCATCACGTTTCACTCAGACATCAGGAGTCACAGCCGTACCGCGGTCGGGCTGGGCCAGCCTCTGCGAGACCGCCTTGGTGACCCCATCGCGCATCGTGATGCCGTAGAGGGCGTCGGCCACCTCCATGGTCCGTTTCTGGTGGGTGATGATGATGAGCTGGCTGGAGCGCCGCAGCTCGGTGAAAATCTCCAGCAACCGCCCCAGGTTCGTGTCATCCAGGGCCGCCTCGACCTCGTCCATGACGTAGAAGGGCGAGGGCCGCGCCTTGAAGATCGCCACCAGGAGTGCCACGGCGGCCAGCGAGCGCTCCCCTCCTGAGAGCAGGGAGAGTCGCTTGACCTTCTTGCCGGCGGGGCGCGCCTCGATCTCGATGCCGGTGGTGAGCATGTCATCAGGATCCGTGAGCACCAGACGTCCCTCTCCACCCGGGAAGAGCCGGTCGAAGACGGAGGCGAACTGGCGTGCGGTGTCCTCGTAGGCCTGGGTGAAGACCTCCTGAACCCGCGAGTCGATCTCCTCGACGATGCTCAGCAGATCGTCACGCGAGCGCTTGAGGTCGGCCAGCTGCTCGGCCAGGAACTGGTGACGCTGCTCCAGGGCCGCGTGCTCCTCCAGGGCCAGCGGGTTGACCTTGCCGAGCCGGGCTAGGTCGCGCGAGGCCTTGGCCAGGCGCTTCTCCTGCTCGGAACGCACGTAGGGACGGCCCAGGTGGTCTGAGCCACCGGCCGACGCCTGAGCAGCGTCCCGGTCCGTGGTGGAGCCAGGGTCGGAGGCGTTATCAGCGTCCTCGATGAGCTCGGGGACGAGCATGTGCGGTCCGTACTCCTCCACGAGGGGGTCCAGCTCCAGGCCGAGCTCGCTCATGGCGCGCTCCGCCAGAGCCTCCAGCCGCATGCGCTGCTCGGCCCGGGCCACCTCCTCGCGGTGGGCGGCATCGGTGAGACTGCCCAGCTCCTTGGTCAGCCGGTCGATCTCCTCGCGAACCTCGTTGGTGGCGGCCAGGGCCTGGGAGCGCTCAGTCTCGATGGCGGCTCGCTCGTCGGCC
>CAJZFF010000067.1 GCA_915069725.1 uncultured Actinomyces sp. | reverse complement strand
CGGCTCGGGAGGGTGTGACGCCGGAGGCCCCGGAGGCCAGCAGGAGAACCGTGTCATTGGTGGACATGCAGCCGTCGGAGTTGATCCGGTTGACGGTTCGTGCCGTGGCGGACGCCAGGGCGTCCTGCGCCTGCTGAGGGGTGAGGGCGGCGTCGGTGGTGATGACGGCGAGCATGGTGGCCATGCCGGGGGCCAGCATGCCCACTCCCTTGATCATGCCGCCAATGGTCCAGCCCTGATCGCCGGCACCGACCGTGAGGGCATCCTCCTTGGAGACGGTGTCGGTCGTCATGATGGCGGTGGCCGCATCGGTGCCGGCCTGGGACGTGTCGGCCAGGGCGAGGGCCGCGACGTCGACGCCCTCCAGGAGGACGGGCATGTCGATGCGCTCCCCGATGACGCCCGTGGAGCAGACCAGGACCTGGTCCGGTTCGATGCCCACCAGGCCGGCTGCACGGGCTGCGGTGGCCTCGGTATCACGCAGGCCCTGCGCTCCGGTGCAGGCGTTGGCGCTGCCGGAGTTGAGGACGACGGCGCGGGCGCGGCCCGGCTGCCCACCTTCCTCACCGGCCAGGAGCCGGCGTGACCAGACCACGGGGGCTGCAACGACGCGGTTGGTGGTGAACACCCCGGCCGCGGTGTCCAGCGGCCCGTCATTGACGACGAGGGCGAGGTCGGGCTTGCCGGAGGCCTTCAGACCGGCGCGCACGCCGGCGGCGCGGAATCCCTGTGCTGCGGTCACGCTCACGGTGCGACTCCTTGGATGGTGATGGCGGTGGTCTCCTCCAGCCCGAGGGCGAGGTTGAGGGACTGAACCGCGGCACTGGCGGTGCCCTTGCCGAGGTTGTCGATGGCGCACATGGCCACGACGGCATCCGCACCACGGTCGATGGCGACCTGAACGGTGGCGGTCCCGCTCCCCAGGACAGTGCCGGTGGTGGGCCAGGTCCCCTCGGGAAGCAGCTGGATGAGGCTCTCACCACTACCGGTGGCCCCGTAGGCGTCATCCCAGGCGGCTCGCAGGGCGGCTTCGGGGTCGGGGGCCTCCCGCAGAGCCGCAGTCATGGGGGCGGTGACGGTGGCCAGGATGCCGCGGCTCATGGGGACCAGGACCGGGGTGAAGGACAGCCGTGCTGCTCCGGCGGCGGCTCCGACCACCTCCAGGTTCTGGAGGATCTCGGGAATGTGCCGGTGGGTGCCTCCGACGGCGTAGGGCTGAGCCGACCCCAGCGCCTCGGCCGCGGTGAGGTGAGGCTTGAGGGCCTTGCCCGCGCCGGAGTATCCGACGGCCAGCACGGCGGTCAGCCGGGAGGGGTCGAGAAGTCCGGCGGCGACGCCGGGCTGGACGGCCAGGGTGACGGCGGTGACGTTGCAGCCGGGGACGGCGATGCGCCTGGAGGCTGCCAGCTCCTCGCGCTGGGCGTGGGCTCGAGTCTCGCCGTGGTGCAGGAGCTCGGGCATCCCGTAGGTCCAGGCGCCGGCGTAGTCCGAGCCGTAGTAGGCCTCCCACGCCTGCTGACTGGTCAGGCGGTGGTCCGCGCCGCAGTCGATGAGTAGCGGCGCGCTTCTGCCGCCCGAGGCGAGCTCCTCGAGAGCCGCCGTGATGGCTCCGGAAGCTCCGTGCGGCAGGGCCAGGACGGCGACGTCGTGCTCGGCGAGGATCTCCGCCTCGGTGGGCTGGACGATGCAGTCCGCCAGGGAAAGCAGGTGCGGATGGTGCTCGCCGAGCCGACTGCCGGCGGACGAGGCCGCGGTGAGCGCACCGACCTCCACCTCCGGGTGAGCCGTGAGCAGGCGCAGAACCTCACCACCGGCGTACCCGGTGGCTCCAGCAACAGCAACTGACCAAGTCATGCAGCAACCATACATCCGCCTGCATAGAAATGCATTCATCAATGGTTGCTGTGATTCTTCTCCTTCCCCGCCTCACTGTCGAGAGCTAGGAGCGACCGTGACGACCGGTGAGCGTGTCGTCATGCAGGGAGGTGGCGATGGCGTCGGCCCACTGGCGCACCTCGTCCCAGTCGCGGTAGTCACCCTCGGTCGCTCCCCCGAGCTTGGCGATGGAGCGCTCCCGCAGGCTGAGCTTGGAGGGGTCGAAGCAGCCCGCGAAGGTCACGTGATCCTCCGGGTCGATGGCCAGCAGCACCGGGCCGATGCGCGTGGGGTCGGAGACCTTGCCCTTGGGCAGGCCGGAGAGCCCCACGGAGAAGGCCCACACGGGCCTGGCTCTGAGGACGTCATGGAAGCGCGTGGTGAAGTCGACGGCCTCCGGCATCCACGTGGTCATGTAGACCGCACTGCCCAGGATGAAGGCGTCGTACTCCTCGACGCTGTCAACATCCTCGGGGCGCTTGGTCTCCACATCGATGTGGGCGGCCCGGAGCCGCTCAGCAATCACCGCGGCCACCTCATCGGTGGACCCATGCCTGGAGGAAGAGGTCAGCAGGATCTTCATGCCGCCTAGTATTACCGAGACCACACCCGCTGTCCGGGATCCTCCACTCGACAAAATCACTGAAGAAGCACTGACGGCCATGATGTGCATCACATCATGGCCGTCAGTGCTTCTAGGACAGCTGGCGGGCCCTGCGTGGGTCAGCTGCGCAGCTCGGCTCCCAGGAGCTTGGCGGCGCGCTTGACCACGCGCTTGCGCACGCCGGCAGTCTCCTCGGCGGTCAGTGTGCGGTCAGGGGCTCGCAGCACCAGGGAGAACGCCAGCGACTTCTTGCCCTCGCCGAGCTGGGGGCCGCGGAAGACGTCGAAGAGGCGGACCTCCTCGGCCAGGTCCCCGGCAGCCTGTCTGACCAGGGCCTCGACCTCGGCGGCGGTGGTGGACTCGTCGACGACGAGGGCGATGTCCTCCTTGGCGGCCGGGAAGGTGGAGATGGTCTTGACCTGGAGCGCCCCGGTGCTGCGGACAGTCTCCAGCAACGGGTCGAGGTCGATCTCGACGGCGCAGGCCCGCTCCGGAAGTCCGAGGGTGCGGACCACCCGTGGGTGGAGCTCACCGGCGTGGGCGACGAGCGTCCCGGGCTCGATCTCCTTGCCCCGGCGACGTCCGGGCAGGCGGATCTCCGCGGTGCGGCCGGGGTGCCAGGGGGCGTAGGGCTGCTCGGGGGCGGAGACCACGACCTCTACCCCGAGCGCGGCGGCCACCATGCGGACCACCTCGATAGCGTCAGCCCAGTCCCAGGGGCGGCCGGCCCCGAGGACCCCGGTGCGCTCGTGCTCACCGGCCATGACAGCGCCGACGTGAGTGGGCTGGGCGGGAATGCCGGCCCGGAGGGCAGCTTGCTCGGCGTCGGTGGGGCGCTGATCGGTTCCGGGGATCGGCGCGGGGACGGTGCCTGCCGGATGGGTGACCGATCCGACCTCGAAGACGGCCACGTCGGTCAGGCCGCGGGAGATGTTGCGCCGGGCGACCTCCACCAGGGAGTCCAGGACACTGGTGCGCAGGTAGGGGGCGTCTTCGGCCAGCGGGTTGGCCAGGCGGACCTTCTGGCGGCGGGGGTCGGCATCAGGGATCTCGAGCAGGTCGTGGACATCACCGATGAAGGGGTAGGACAGGACCTGGGTGAGTCCGGCGTCGGCCAGGGCGCGCACGACGTCGCGGCGGGCCCTCTGATCAACGCTCAGCCCCGTGCCGGCGGGGGCCGTGGGCACGATGACCGGGATGGCGTCGTATCCGTCGAGGCGGGCGATCTCCTCGGCCAGGTGGGCGGGGCCCACCAGGTCCGGGCGCCAGGTCGGCGGGGTGACGGTCAGCAGCGCCGTTCCGTCCTCGGCGGAGCCGCCGCGCTCCACGGTGCAGCCGATGGTGGTGAGCAGCTCGGTGACGCGCTCGGTTCCGTATGCGACGCCGGTGAGGCGCTCGGCGGCATCGGCGCGCATGGTGATGGGCTCGGGGGCCCGGGTGCGGTTGATGTCGGTGGCCACGGGCTCGGCGGTGCCGCCGCCGTACTCGACGAGCAGGTCGACGGCGCGCTGGGCGGCGATGGGGGCCAGCTCGGTGTCCACGCCGCGCTCGTTGCGCTTGGAGGACTCGGTGGGCAGCTTGTGGCGTCGCGAGGAGCGGGCCACGCTGACCGGGTCGAAGTGGGCGGCCTCGATGAGGACGTCGCGGGTGTCGGCGTCGACCTCGCTGAGGGCCCCGCCGAAGACACCGGCCAGGACCAGGGCCCGTGAGCCCTCACCGTCCGGGGAGTCGGCGATGACCAGGTCCTCGGGGTCGAGGGTGCGGGTGACGTCGTCGAGGAAGGTGAGACGCTCGCCCTCCTGAGCGCGTCGCACGACGATGGGGGCGGCGAGCTTGCCGGCGTCGAAGGCGTGCAGCGGCTGGCCCAGGTCGAGCATGACGTAGTTGGTGACGTCGACGGCCAGGGAGATGGGCCGCATACCTGCAGCGGTGAGGCGGTCCTGCATCCAGGCCGGCGATGGTGCGTTCGGGTCGATGCCGCGCACGAGGCGGGCGACGTAGCGGTCGCATCCGGGGCGCCCGTGGATGGGGCGGGGGTCCTCGGGGACGACGACGTCGAAACCGCCTTCGCCGGCGGGGGCCACGCCATTGGGGTACAGCCCCGTATTGGTGGCGTCGGCGGGGTCGGTGAAGCGGGCGCCGGTGGAGTGGGAGTACTCGCGGGCCACGCCACGCATGGAGAAGCAGTAGCCACGGTCCGGGGTCACGTTGATCTCCAGGACCTCCTCCCCCAGGCCGAGGATGCCGATGGCGTCGGTCCCGGGAGCGGGCGGCTCCTCACCCTCGTGTCCGTGCTCGGCCAGCCACTGCTGGAGCACGATGATGCCGGAGTGGTCCTCCCCGATGCCGAGCTCGCGGGCCGAGCAGATCATGCCGTCGGAGACATGCCCGTAGGTCTTGCGCGCGGCGATGCGGAAGTCGCCGGGCAGGACGGCGCCGGGCAGGCACACGACGACGTAGTCACCGACGTCGAAGTTGTGGGCGCCGCAGACGATGCCGCGGCTGGGCAGGTCGGAGGGCTCCTTGCCGGTGCCGGGGGCGTCGTTGTGCTCGGGGCCGACGTCGACGCGGCAGTAGTTGATGACCTTGCCGTTGGACTGCTCCTTGGCCTCGCGGGTAAGGACCTTGCCGACGACGAGGGGGCCGGTGACGGCCGGAGGAACGATGCGCTCCTCCTCCAGGCCCACGCGCACGAGGTCGGCGGCGAGCTGCTCGGCGCTCAGGCCGGTGGGGACGTCGACGTGCTCTCGCAGCCATTCAATGGGGACGTAAGGCATGTCAGTTTCCCTTTCCGGTGGTGCCGAACTGCTGGGAGAAGCGGATGTCACCCTCGACGATGTCGTGCATGTCGGCGATTCCGTGGCGCAGCATGAGGGTGCGTTCCAGGCCCATGCCGAAGGCGAAGCCCGTGTAGACCTCGGGGTCGATGCCGCAGGCGGTGAGCACGTTGGGGTTGACCATGCCGCAGCCGCCCCACTCGATCCATCCCGGCCCGCCCTTTTTCTGCGGGAACCACAGGTCCATCTCGGCGCTGGGCTCGGTGAAGGGGAAGAAGGAGGGCCGCAGGCGGATCCCGGCCTCGGGGCCGAACATGGCCTTGGCGAAGTGGTCGAGGACGCCCTTGAGGTGCGCCATGGTCAGGCCCTTGTCC
Organism: uncultured Actinomyces sp.; assembly: GCA_915069725.1. Taxonomy (GTDB): domain Bacteria; phylum Actinomycetota; class Actinomycetes; order Actinomycetales; family Actinomycetaceae; genus Actinomyces. The sequence goes on along the minus strand of CAJZFF010000067.1, from coordinate 2,401 downwards.
ACGGCCAGGCCCTCGACCTGGTGGAAGACGGGGGTGTGGGTGGCGTCGAGCTCGTCGGAGCGGAAGACCTTGCCGGGGCAGGCCACGTAGAGCGGGGGCTGCTGCTCGAGCATGACGCGGGCCTGGACCGGGGAGGTGTGGGTGCGCAGCACGAGGTTGGCAGCCTGCCCCTCTCCGGCCCCGACGCTGGCACCGTCGACGTAGAAGGTGTCCTGCATCTGGCGGGCGGGGTGGTCGGCGTCGAAGTTGAGGGCGTCGAAGTCGAACCACTCGTGCTCCACCTCCGGCCCCTCGGCGATGGACCACCCCATGGAGGTGAAGAAGTCGCAGACCTCGTCGACGAGGACGTCGAGAGGATGCCGGGCGCCCGTCTGCGTCCGCGAGGTGGGGATGGTGACGTCGACGGCCTCGGTGCGCAGCATCTCCTCCTCGGCGGCGGCCTCGAGGGTCTCCTGCCTGGCGGTTAGAGCCTTGGCGATGCGCCCGCGAGCGCCGCCCAGGAGCTTGCCGGCGGTGGGCTTGTCCGCCTTGTCCAGGGTGCCGATGAGCCGGTTGGCCAGGGTCAGGGGCGAGGCGTCGCCGGTATGGGCCAGGCGGGCCTCCTTGAGCTCGGCGAGGGTGCCGGCTGCGGCGAAGGCGGCCAGGGCCTCCTCGACGGCGGCGTTGATGCCGTCCTCGTCCAGGGGCGAGAGCGCGCCGGGAGCGTCAGTCATAGTGCGGTGCCTTCCACCAGGTGTCTCCGGAGTTGTCCGCCCTTAAGGGTAGTCCGCGCCGTCGCGTGGGTGTGAATCGTCCCGTCACCGGGGTGGCGCGGCGACCTGCCCAACGTGGTCATGGGTTGGTCATGGGCTCCGGTGGGATTGCCGCCGCCTGGGACTTGACGGTGACGTTACGTCACCTGCTGTCATGGATTCATGCACGTCAAGGAGCTCGCTCGGATCGCCGGCACCACGCCGAGGGCGGTGCGCTACTACCACCACCTGGGTCTGTTGGAGATCCCGCCCACGGTGCGGGGGCGGCGCGAGTACGGCGTCGAGCACGTGGCCCGTCTGCTGCGTATCCGGTGGCTGGCCGATGGCGGACTGTCGCTGACCCAGGTGGCGCAGATGCTCGCCTCGGACACGATCGGCACCGATCAGGACTCCCGCCGTGAGGCGGTGCTGCGCGACCTGAGGGCCACTCGGGGCACGATCGAGGCGCAGCGGCACAGCCTTGCCGAGCAGGCCTCCCGGGTCGATGAGCTCATCGCCCGGGTGGAGCGCGGTGAGGGCCTGTCCCCCGCTCCCAGTGCCCTGACGCGTTTCTATGACGACATCGAGGCTCGGATCGCCCGGCTGGGCGGCAGTGTGCGAGTGCTGAGGGCCGAGCGCCAGATGATGGTGGTGCTCGCCTCTCTGGGCATGGTGCCCGACAGTGCGATCCCCTTCATCGAGGCGCTGGATGAGGCTGATCGAGAGCTGTCCGCCCAGCAGGTCGCGGACTTCGCCCGTCTGACCACCTTGCCTGAGAGCGAGGGGCTCGCCGAGGCCCGCCGGCTGGCGCAGAACAGCTGGGAGCTCGCGTACCGCCACAAGAAGCACGCCCTGGCCGTCCTGGACGACCTTCCCTCGGGTGCTCTGGGGCGCGCCATGTGGCGGCTGACCCATGTGCTGACCACCTCCAGCTACCCCCATCCGGCTCAGCAGGCCTTCGTGGCTGAGCTCATAGAGCTCATGCTCGCCGATCCGGACTTCGCCGCAACAATCCGCCGCTCAGCGGGAGAGGAGCCAGTGCTGTGAGAGTGAAGAGAGCCGAAGTGGAGAAGGCAACGGGTACGTCAGCAGCGCCGTCCCGCTCGGATACGGACGAGCCCATCACGGATTCCTCTCCCGGCGCGGTCCGTGATCTGGGCGCCGGCTGCGAGCCTCCGGTGCGCGTGCGCGGCCTGGTTAAGCACTTCGGGCGCTTCAGGGCGCTTGACGGCCTGGACCTGACCGTGGAGGCGGGCAGTGTCCACGGCTTCCTCGGCCCCAACGGGGCGGGTAAGTCCACCACGATCCGCGTCCTGCTGGGGCTCTACCGGCCCGACGGCGGAAGCGTGAGCGTGCTGAGCAGCGAGCCGTGGAGGCAGGCCGCGGTCATCAACCGGCAGGTCTCCTATGTTCCCGGTGATGTGGCGCTGTGGCCGCCCCTGACCGGCGGCCAGGTGCTTGACACCCTGGCAGGACTGCGCGGAGCGCGCGACACCGATCGGGAGGCCGAGCTCATCGAGCGCTTCGATCTCGACCCGACCAAGCGGGTACGGACCTACTCCAAGGGGAACCGGCAGAAGGTGGCGCTCGTGGCCGCCCTGGCCGCGCCCACCCGCCTGCTCATCCTCGACGAGCCGACCTCGGGCCTCGACCCGCTCATGGAACGGGAC
>CAJZFF010000066.1 GCA_915069725.1 uncultured Actinomyces sp. | reverse complement strand
CCCCCAGCCGGCGAGCTCCGCCTCAGCCGATGCGCCATCGCACCAGTACCGGTGGACGTCTCAGAAGAACGAGCGTTAGTTTACTTCCACAATCCAATAGCATCGTCACTAAACTGACGATCGGCTCCACTCGCTCTTGAGGAGACCACATGCCGACCAAGCCAACCATCGTCACCGACCCCCTGACCAACCGCGGCACCGCTTTCACCGAGGAGGAACGGCGTCGGCTCGGACTCATCGGCCGCTTCCCCTCCGCCGTCGAGACCCTTGACCAGCAAGCAGGCGGCGCGCACCTACCGCCAGCTGTGCGACTTCGGGTGGGACATGGACAAGTACGTCTTCCTCGACCAGCTCCACGATCGCAACGAGACCCTCTACTACCGGGTCCTGACCGGCCACCTCGCCGAGCTGCTGCCCGTCGTCTACGACCCCACCGTGGGCGAGGCCATCAAGCTCTGGAGCCGGGAGTACCGCCGCTCGCGCGCCGTCTACCTGTCGGTGGACCGCATCGAGGATGTGCGTCCCTCCCTGGAGGGCCTGGGTCTGGGGCCCGATGACGTCGACCTGCTCGTGGTCTCCGACGCCGAGGAGATCCTGGGCAACCGGCATGCACGGGTGCGCGGTCAGCGCTACGACGCCCTCGTCGAGGAGTACCTGTCGGCGACCGCCGAACTCTTCCCCCGCGCGCTGCTCCACTTCGAGGACTTCGGGCCGTCCAACGCCCGCCGCATCCTGCAGGCCAACCGGGAGAAGTACGGCATCTTCAACGATCTTCAATGACGACATGCAGGGCACCGGTATGGCCGACCAGATCCACGCCGGCATGGTCCGCGACGGGCTGAGCCCCGAGGAAGCGCGCTCCCGCATCTGGCTCATCGACCGGGCGGGCCTGGTCACCGACGACATGGAGGGCCTGCCCGACTACCAGCAGGCCTACGCGCGACCGGCCTCCGAGGTGGCGGACTGGACCCGCGAGCACGGCAAAGTCGGCCTGCTCGAGACGGTGCGCCGGGTTCATCCCACGATCCTCATCGGCACCTCCACGGACCACGGGGCCTTCACCCGTGAGGTCATCGAGGAGATGAGTAGCGGCGTCGAGCGCCCCATCGTTCTGCCGCTGTCCAACCCGACCGAGCGGATCGAGGCCATGCCCGCCGACGTCATCGCCTGGTCCGGCGGCAAGGCGCTGGTCGCCACCGGCATCCCGGTGGAGCCCTTCGAGTACGAGGGGACCACGTTCACGATCGGGCAGGGCAACAACGCCCTGCTCTACCCGGGCCTGGGGCTGGGGGTCATCGTCTCCGGCGCGAGCCAGGTGACCGACGGCATGCTGCTCGCCGCCGCACAGGCCGTCGCAATCCAGGTCGACCCCACCACCCCGGGGACCTCCCTCCTACCTCCGGTGGAGAACCTGCGCGCCTCCTCGGCGACGGTCGCCGTCGCCGTCGCCCGCCAGGCCGAGGCCGACTGCGTCGCCACCATCCAGCACGACAACCTCATCCAGGCGGTCCAGGACGCCATGTGGCAGCCGGTCTACCCCGAAGTCAAGGCCTGAGCCGCCGGCTGACGGGAGCAGAAGGACGGCGCGCGGCCGAGCTCACCGCCCGGACCGCCGCTCTGCTCCTGGACTCAGGCCAGTCCACCCACGCCGCGGTAGCCACCGTTGAACGGCTCAACGAGCTGCTAGGCACCCGTTTCACGTTGCTGCCTACCTGGTCACAGGTCACGCTCGCCGACGCCGATGGGGCCGTAGCCGCGATCCAAGCCATTCGCCCTGTAGCGGTGCACATGGGACGCGCGACTCTCATCCAGCGCCGTCTGAGTGCTACCGGAGCCCTGAGCCTCGACGAGCTGGAGGACTTACTGGAGGAGGTGCGGACCCAGCCCTCCAGCCCTACCTGGATGTTCGCCCTGACGGCGGGCCTCGGCGCGAGCCTGCTGGCCCTTATCTTCGGGGCCCACCACCTGCCGTCAGTCACCCTCGCCTTCGCCGCGGCGGGAGCAGGCGGCCTCGCGCGGCGCGCATTGGCAGAGCGGACGACGGCAGTCACCCAGACCTTTGCCGCTGCCCTCATCGGCGGTCTGGTCGGCGCACTCGCCGTCCACCTCGGCTGGACCGGCACGGCTCGGCTCGTGGCCGTGTGCCCGGGGATGGTACTCGTACCCGGCCCCCAGGTCCTCAACGGCGCCATCGAGATCGCCGAGCGCCGCCACGACATGGGCCTGGCACGACTGACGGACGCGGCGCTGACGATCCTGGCCATTAGTGCGGGCATCATCGGAGGCCTGCTCATCGGTGGCACCGGCCTGCCGCTGACCGCGACGACCGACGCGATCCCACTGTGGCTCGACGTCCTGGCCGCCGCAGTCCTCGCCATGTGCTACCCGGTGTACTTTTCCATGCCGATCAGGACCTTCGGCTGGGCGTTCCTGGCCGGCGGGCTCGCGCACGCGGCGCACTGGGTCGCGCTGACGTGGTGGCACTGGAACGCGCCTGCCTCCTCTCTGCTGGCCTGCCTGGTGGCGGGCGGCCTGCTCACGCCGGTGTGCCACTCACGGCACATTCCTTTCGCGGGGGCGGGCTTCGCCGCGGTCGTGGCCCTTGTACCCGGCGTGTACCTGTTCCGCGCTGCCGCAGGGACACTGAGCCTGGTGGGAAAGGCACACGCGGAGGCGGTACTGGAGGCGACGGCGAGCGACCTGGCCACTGCCATCGTCATTGTGCTGGCGATGGCAGTCGGGTTGGTGGTGCCCCACCGGATACGGATCCGCCTCGCTCGATAGGGACATGCCGCCCGTAGGGATTAGCGCGACCTCCCGGCGGGGACATCCTGCGCGTACCGGTGCAGAAAACCTCCCCGTACGCGCGGACTGCACCAGTCGGCGAGAAGGTGCCCCGCCGGTGAGGGCAGTACGGCTCCGTCCTAAGCGCCGTCTACCATCGGAGCATGCCGACCGACGACAGCACGGGCGCTCGGCTGCGGACGTGGGAGCGAGCGACCGAGTGGCCGCTGACCGGGACCGCCGTCGTCTTCCTGGCTGCCTACGCCTGGGAGGTGCTCACCAACGCACAGGGCGGGACCAAGAACGCGGCCGAGCTCGTCATCGACGGCGTGTGGGCACTGTTCGGCGTCGACTATCTTGTCCGCCTGGTCCTGGCGCCGAGCCGGGGCCGCTGGTTCCTCCGCCACCTGCCCGACCTGGCGATCATTGTTCTGCCGTTCCTGCGGCCGCTCAGGCTCCTGCGTCTGGTAACGCTCGTGAGCGTCATACAGCGCAGCGCCGGCGCTGCGCTGCGCGGGCGCATCACCCTGTACACGCTCGGCAGCGCCGCTCTGCTCATCTTCACCTCCGCACTGGCCGTGCTGGATGCCGAGCGCCATGAGCCGGGCTCCTCGATCCGGTCCTTCAACCAGGCCTTGTGGTGGGCGCTGACGACGTTCAGCACCGTCGGCTACGGCGACTCCGTCCCGGTCTCCACGCAGGGGCGTTTCATCGCGGCGCTGCTCATGATCGGTGGGGTGGCACTGGGCGGCGTCGTCACGGCGACCCTGGCCTCGTGGATCGTCTCGCTGGTCGAGGAGGAGAACGCCGAGCAGGAGGCCGCCACGCAGGCGCAGGTGGCGGCCCTGCAGGCGCAGGTCAGCGAGCTGAGCGAGCGCATCGACCGTCTTCTGGCGGAACGCGACTCGGACCGTGGATAGCAGTCGACAATTCCGGTCCGACGTCGGCCTATCTCCTCGATTCGGCATCCAACCCACTGAAAGGCCATAACCGTCACCCCGGACGGTTTACGCTACTCATCGAGGAACCGACCACGCCTGCACTGACAGCGGTACCTTGCAGACTGGACACATCCTCCGCACCCGTCTGAGAAGAACAGCATCGCCATACGAACGACGAGGACAAGCGCTCCACGCACTTCGCATACCAGCAGCCATCGTGGGCACTGCCATCACAGCCACCGTCTGACTCCTCACCGCATACAGCCACGAGAAACTCAGGTCTGTCACACAGAAATGCCCCGAAGAACGCAAGCACATTCATGGCTCAGGCGCCACCGCACCGTCAACCACACCTCGAGGTAGCGACGAAAGGAGATTCATGAAGAGCAACGAGTCACTTCAACAGGTGCGACCCCCATTCGCTATGGCGCTCACAGCAGTTTTCGCGTCGCTACTCGCCTCCACGACAAGCGCGGATCACCCCGGAAACCCATTGATCCTCATCCCTCTTCTGATGCTTCTCCCATGGGTCACCTGGAATCACCCACCCAGCCTGGCAACCTCTGGGGCGATGCTGTTGACAGTGAGCATCCTGGCACCGTACAGCAGCGACGGGCCGAACGACCTTTATCTCGCTTACAGGACTCTATGGTTCTTCGCCGGCTTGCTCCTGGGAGCGGCGCTCGCTCTCATTATGGGAGAGCGCATACGCTCGTGGCACCCGCACATACGTGGGTGGCGATACACTCTTCATCCTGCACGGATCGCAGCAGCAGCAACCGGAATCATTGTCGTTCTCGCTCTCTTTAAACCATCACCCCAGTCATCGCAGATCGAACAGACTCAGGCAGCCACGAACAACGACATAGTAGTATTTTGGCTCGCAGCCGGCCTGTTCATCACTTTACTGGCGTCCATCTCCCCCACAGCGACCATGATCTGCTTGATCGCCTTCATCTCCATTCACGGTGTCACTACCCATGCACCTTTTCCGAACGCAAGCGCCGTCTTCGTTCTCATCCTCTTCACGCCCGCGATCATCGGCCCCCTGTTTCTTCCTCGGGACCTCACCGCGCATGAGGCCGAGGAATCCAACACCAGCACCGACGCCTCGGCCATCCCGACTCCCACCTCCGAGGCCTCACCAAAGGAGGCATCGTGAACTTCAGATCGGACGCCTAGTCCGCATGCACCGAGCCGGGCACTTCTCGCGCAACCCGACAGAATTACTGTTGGGGGCCTCGAGAAATGCCCGGCTCGGCGCGAGGAGAGGTCAGCCCCGCAGCTCGGCGGCCACCAGCTCAGCCAGTTCGACGGCGTTGAGGGCCGCGCCCTTGCGCAGGTTGTCCCCGACGGCGAAGAACTGCAGGCCGTGGCCCGGAGCGAAGGCCTGGTCGGCACGCAGACGCCCCACGAAGGTTCCGTCACGACCGGCGCCCTTGAGAGGGCTGGGCACATCTTGGTAGGTGACGCCGGGCGCCGCCTCCAGCAGCTCGCGGGCCCGCTCGACGCTGATCTCGCGCTCGAACTCGGCGTTGATGCTGAGCCCGTGGCCGGAGAACACCGGGATGCGCACGCAGGTGCCGGAGACCAGCAGGTCCGGGATCCCCAGGATCTTGCGGGACTCGTTGCGCAGCTTCTGCTCCTCGTCGGTCTCACCGGAGCCGTCACCGGCGTCGTTCCCGGCCCAGGCCACGGCGTTGAAGGCGATGGTGTCGACGTAGACCTCCGGCGCGGGGAACTCGACGGCCCGCCCGTCCAGGGCCAGGCCCTCCATGTCCTCGTTCACGACGGCGCGCACCTGCCCGGCCAGCTCGGCCACCCCGGCCCGCCCCGAGCCGGAGACGGCCTGGTAGGTGGAGACGATGAGGCGGATGAGCCCGGCCTCCTCGTGCAGGACCTTGAGGGCGGGCATGGCCGCCATGGTGGTGCAGTTGGGGTTGGCGATGATGCCCTTGGGGCGCTCGCGCAGCGCGTGCGGGTTGACCTCGCTGACCACGAGCGGCACCTCGGGGTCCTTGCGCCAGGCCGAGGAGTTGTCGACGACGACGGCCCCGGCCGCCGCGAAACGCGGGGCGTGCTCGCGTGAGGCGGCGCCCCCGGCGGAGAAGATGGCGACGTCGATGCCGCTCAGGTCCGCGGTGGCGACGTCCTCGACCTCGACCTGGGCGCCGCGGAAGTCCACGACGGTCCCGGCGCTGCGGGCCGAGGAGAAGAAGCGCACCGAGCGGGCGGGGAAGTCGCGCTCGGCCAGCATGGCGCGCATGACGCGGCCGACCTGGCCGGTGGCCCCCACGACGGCGACGCTGACGCCGTCGGCCACTCCGGTGTAGGTGTTCACGGGATTGCTCATCGTCCGGTCCCTCCGTAGACGACCGCCTCGGCGGCCTGGGCGTCGAGGCCGAAGGCGGAGTGGACGGCGCGCACGGCCTCGTCGAGTACGGCGTCGTCGACCACCACCGAGATGCGGATCTCGGAGGTGGAGATCATGTGGATGTTGACCCCGGCCTCGCTCAGCGAGCCGAACAGGCGTGCCGAGACCCCCGGGTTGGAGCGCATGCCGGCGCCCACCAGCGACAGGATGCCGATGTCGGGGTTGAAGTGCAGGCTTCGGAAGCCCAGCTCCTCGCGGGCGGCCTCGAGGGCCTCGCGGGCGGCGGCGGAGTCGCCGTCGGGGCAGGTGAAGGAGATGTTGGTCAGGCCGGTCCCCTCGGCGGAGACGTCCTGGACGATCATGTCGATGTTGGCGTCGGTGCCGGCCACGATCGCGAAGATGCGGGCGGCGGCGCCGGGGACGTCGGGCACGCCCACGAGCGTGATCTTGTCCTGGCTGCGGTCGTGCGCGATGCCGGAGATGACGGGGGCTTCCACGTGATCCTCCTTGGCGGAACGGTGGGGGCGGGCTTGGGCCCGGGCGTTGATGGCGTAGCTGTGGGCGGCTCCGACGGAGGCCGAGGAGGGCGCGGCCGTGCCCGCGGGGGCGATGACGCGCCCGGTCACGGCATCCACCGCGGGCCGGGCCGCGGGTGCGTGAGCCGGATCATCGGCGTCGGTAGCACTGGTAGCGCTGGTAGCACTAGCAGCGCTACCGGTGCCGTCGGCGCTCTCTGCGCTTTCAGCGCCGTCGGCACTCCCGGCACTGCCGGCGCTGCTCCCGGAGAAAGGGGGCTCGGCGATGACGGGCGGCACGAAGGCGCCCTCGCGGCGGCCGTCGTAGATCCAGGTCCCGGTCTTGTCGGAGAAGGAGGAGCGCACGTGCAGCGGCACCCCGAAGCGGCGGGCGTACTCCACGGCGCGCAGGTGGAGGATCTTGGCGCCGTGGGCGGCCAGCTCCAGGGTCTCCTCGCTGGAGAGGGACTCGATGCGCTTGGCGGTGGGGACGATGCGGGGGTCGGCGGTGAACAGGCCGTCGACGTCGGTGTAGATCTCGCAGACGTCGGCGTTGAGGGCGGCGGCCAGGGCGACCGCGGTCGTGTCGGAGCCGCCGCGGCCCAGGGTGGTGGTGTCCTCGACCTCGTTGATGCCCTGGAAGCCGGCGACGATGGCGACCGCGCCGGTCTGGATGGAGCGGGCCACGCGCTCGGGCAGCACCCCGACGATGGAGGCCTTGCCGTACTTGGAGTCGGTGAGGACGCCGGCCTGGGCGCCGGTGTAGGCGCGCGCCGGGACGCCGAGCTCGGAGACGGCCATGGCGAGCAGGGCCACGGAGATGCGCTCACCGGCGGACAGCAGGATGTCCATCTCGCGGGCGGGGGCGTCGGTGGTCAGGGCGGCGGCCTGGTCAAGGAGCTCGTCGGTCGTGTCCCCCATCGCGGAGACGACGACGACGACCGTGTTACCGGCCTGGCGGGTGGCGACGATGCGCCGGGCGACGCGCCGCATCGCGTCGACGTCGCTGACGGACGAGCCGCCGTACTTCTGGACGACCAGTGCCATAAGGCGCTCCTCGGGTCCTGGAATCAGTGCGTGTCTAGCATCAGGTGCTCCGCGCCGGTGCGGGCGTCCTGGCAGGGGCTTCCGGGGGTGGAGCCGTCGCCGTGCGGCGCCCACGACGACGTGGCTGGGGCAAGCATACGGTGCGCCGTGTTGCCGGCACATCACGTGGTCCCCAGCGCCCAGTCCGCGGACCGCAGCGCCGCCCCACACCCCGCGGCCGCTCAGCGCGAGCAGCCCACACTTCGACCGAATCTTCATAAACGACGCGGCTCCGGGTCGTTTATGAAGATTCGGTCGAAGTGTGTGGTGGGTGGGTGGTGTCGAGCTGCGGGAGATAGCCGAATCCGTCATTTCCCGAGTGGTGCTCCCGCCCGTTGGACGAATGGGTGACCAGATATCAATCGACCGGATAACCCGAATGGC